>CAZJNL010000567.1:0-4288 GCA_964546515.1 uncultured Oscillatoria sp. | reverse complement strand
TAGAGACGCGATTTATCGCGTCTCTCTACAATGCCGTCGCAACCGTTCATGATATTACAGCACCAGGCACTGACCGTGATGGCGCAGCAGGTGGTCGCACAGCACTAAGGCAACCATTGTTTCTACCATAGGCACGGCTCTGGGCAAAACGCAAGGGTCATGCCGGCCTTTAGCCGCCAGTACCGTCTCTTCACCTGCATTTGTCACCGTGCGCTGTTCTTTGCGAATTGTAGCAGTTGGCTTAAAAGCCACTCGCAAAATAATGTTTTCCCCGTTGGAAATTCCGCCTTGAATGCCGCCAGAGCGATTCGTCAGGGTGCGAATAGAGCCGGTTTCGTCGATATAGAATTCGTCATTGTGCTGGCTGCCGGTGAGCAGAGTGCCGGCAAAGCCGGAGCCAATTTCAAACCCTTTACTGGCAGGTAAAGACATCACGGCTTTCGCCAAGTCCGCTTCCAGTTTATCGAATACCGGCTCTCCCAGACCTTTGGGCATATTCCTAACCGCGCACTCCACAACCCCACCGATGGAGTCGCTCTGCCGTCGCACTTCTTCAATCAGCTCAATCATCCGCTCAGCGCATTCCGAGTCGGGACAGCGGACAATGTTACTTTCCACTTGTTCCAGTGTTACCGTGTTGGGATCGACCGCACCTTCTAAGTCTTTAATGCGCTTCACATAGCCGACAATTTCCACCCCGGCCACTTTTTTAAGGATTTTTTTAGCAATTGCGCCGGCAGCCACTCGCCCAATGGTTTCCCGCGCCGAGGAACGCCCGCCCCCCTGCCAGTTGCGGATGCCATATTTAGCGTCGTAAGTGGCATCGGCGTGGGAGGGGCGATATTTGCTCGCCATCTCGTCGTAGTCTTGGGGGCGGGTGTCTTGATTGCGCACCAAGATAGCAATCGGCGTCCCCAGAGTTTTGCCCTCAAACACCCCAGAGAGGATTTCGCAGGTGTCGGCTTCCTTGCGAGGGGTGGTGATTTTACTCTGTCCGGGACGACGACGGTCGAGTTCTACTTGAATCTCTTCGGCAGAAATTTCCAGTCGCGGCGGACAGCCGTCTATGACGACGCCGACGCCGCCGCCGTGCGACTCGCCGAAGGTGGTGACGCGGAACAGATGACCGAAGGTATTGCCCATAATATTTGCGGAACCAGCAAGATTCCTTATTTTAGCTTATCTCGCTCCCAGGATATCCCCCCGCGCGGCAGTGGCCCTCTGTCGCCAGCACGGTGAAATGAGCTTGTGCTTATTGAGTTAAACTACAGACACTGCAATAGGAACCGTAAGAATATGACTCAAGTACAGCCCCCATCAATAGAAGGCATCTACGAAGTCTGTGTTGGCGTGCGCGATCCAATTCCCCTAATTCAGTATTGGGAGCAATTCGGCTCTCGGATTGGTCAGGTGGGGGAATTACCAGCAGAATCGGTGAATCAGCTGTACGGGGTCAATTCCTCTTTGCGCTCAATTCGTCTGTACCACCAAGATGCCGATCCCGGTCTGGTGCGCCTCATGGTTTGGTAAAACCCCCTGAATGATGGCTTGGGAATGGGGTCAATGAAGGTGAAGGGAAACCGCTGGGCAACAGCGCTGACGGCTGATGTCTTGAACATCCTGAACCATGCGGAAGAAGCGAGCGCCGCAGAGAAGCCAGTTAAGTTTACCGATGCTGTGTGGGAGGTCATTTACAGCAAAGAGAGAAAGTCTCGCCCTTTCGTCGAACCAGCGGTTGGAGTGCGGGAAATGATGATGCTTCAACCGCTAACCCGACAGGTTTTCTTTCAGCGATTTAACTATACCGTCCCCGATTACGGTAAGATTAATGAGAGCGCTTTTTTCAAAACGAGCCAGATTACGCACGCGGGAATGGTCATTCAAGATAGCAGTTCGGAAGCGCTCCGGTTTTATGACGAAATCCTGGGATTGCTGCGCGTGCGCGACGACAGAGATACCCCCAGTAAATCCACAGAAACCGCCCGCCAGATTTTTGACATTCAAGCTAGCGAAGTGTATTTGGTGACAACCTTTGACGCCCCGCGCTCGTCAAAATCTGACTGGCAGGCGGCGCGTTCTGGAAGGCTTTACATCCTTCGGTTCCCTGACTCTATGCAGTTAGAAAATAAGTGTGAAGAAGCGCGTCCGGGCTGTTTGGGAATGGTACACCTACCGCGTGCGAGACTTGGAAGATTATTTGAACCGCGTGCGTTCGAGTCAGGCCACACAAGTAACAGAAATCCTTAGCAACGAGTTTGGAGAGCGAAGCTTCTCTTTTGTCGCGCCAGACGAGTATTTCTGGACGCTGATAGAAAAATAATTGCCTTCGGAACTGAGGAGGCAGACCCTCCCTTTTCGCGTTCCCAGACTGTTGCCGCTTTGCGGCTTCCGGTAGGGTGCCGGGGAACGAGTGCGGCGAGAGTCTGCCTCGTTTCGATCATTCTTCGGCTTCTTGTGAGAGCGGGAAAGTCTCGCCAGCGAGATAAGCGTCAAAGCTCTGTTTGAAGTAAAGCCAAGAGGTCATATCTTCGGTGTCTAATTTTGATTTTGGCGCGTCTTTATACAAAGGAACGCGAGTGCGGATTTCATCCTGAAGCACTTGAGGTAACTCGGCCCAGCTTTTAACTTTACAGCCGCTGGCGCTGTAGATGAGATATCCCGTCCGATTTCCCATCTTCATCCAGGGCAGCCACGGGCCAATCCTATCCCAGCTAAGAATCAGTTTAGAAACAGATACTATCTCTGGATTAAAAAGGTCTTCATTCGGAACCGTCAGTTTAAATAACTCAGCTGCTTGATAAATTGGATTGGGGCTATATTCAGTGAATCTTTCATCCTCAGCCAGCAGGTTTGGGTAGGTGGGAAAAAAGACAAACCGAAACGTCGTGTTTTCGCCATCCACTTGCGCCGGAAAAGTTCCTTTAAACCGGCCTTGCACGGGATTGTTGGCAACGTGAAGCACTGGAAGAATTTCACCCGTCCAGGGGTTTTCCCATTTGCGAAGGATTTCTCCGGTATTGGGGTCAAGATAGTAAGTTAGTTCTCTAGAGGTAAAGTCCCAGCCCTCCTCTGGATTCGGGATGCATCTGCTAGCACTCATTCCCACTATCTTGAAGAGGATCTTTTTCTTTTCGCCCGGTAGAAAAGCGTAGACAGACCCCGACCAAGTTAGAAACGTTGAGCTGCCATCAAGTGAACTGCGAACCTTGACCCAGTTCTGGGCATCAAACTCCTGAATTGAAGCAACCATTCACGCACTCCCCATCGGATATGCTAACATGCTAGATTAACAGAAAACGATCTGAGCGTTCCGGAAAACAGATATTTATCCCATCCTATACGATTTTAGAGCAAAAGGAAGTGCTCTTTTAGGAAACACCCGCCGCATCCGCAAGCTGGAATTCTTCAAACGTCAGCGTCGAAAAAGCTCCCGAATCGTCATACTTGATGGTGAGCTTTTGCAGGTAAGAGGGCGTCACCAGCCAATTCGCGGCAATAGTAAAGTTGGTGCCAAAATTCACTTGGTTAGGACAGCTCAAAGAAATTCCGTCAGGGAAAAAGAAGGTTGCATTTCCTGACACCGGCCAGTGCAGTTGCGCCGGCACAGGGGGCGAAACCTGTAAATCTGGTGTCATCGTCACTGAGGTTCCTTGCCAATTGCCGGTCAGCTTTCGTTCCGGCAACAAATTCAGTTCCGCTGACCAATATTTACTCGGCAAGCCCCTTGCGTCTTCTCGAATACTAGCCGTCCGCCTCAAACTGCCGGGGCCGTCATAAACTATGCCTACGCTGTGCCGCAACTCCTCGTGCCTAAAAAACAACTCCACTCCAAAAGCCGCCCCTGTTTCTATCTTTTTCTCAGCCCAAGTAGCCGCACCCCTCTCAAAGAAAAACCCTCTCATCGACTCGCGCTGTGGGTGGAAAAGTCCATCTAGCAAGTTATTCGACTGCTTATTAAACTGCCAACTTTGCTCCACCGTTTTGCCGTCAGCGTACATGTACCGATTGGTTTGCTCCACTTCCGTCTGTTCTGGATTAGTTTGGAAGTGTCGGAGACTTTGAAAAGACTCAGTTATCTCTCCTTGCGGGGAATATCGCGTCCAAATCCCGTGCCAGTCCCTCACATGATGATTGCATAAATTCTTCCAATTTTGCTCCCGCACATCCATAGGGCTTCTGAACCTCCAGCCGATTTAGCCTCCTATGGTAGCACATTTGCCTGAATCCCACCTCTCCCCACCCGGCGCAACAATGGGAGTTCAGGCCCATACGGGCAATGGATGAACGA
>CAZJNL010000566.1:0-4290 GCA_964546515.1 uncultured Oscillatoria sp. | reverse complement strand
TGCCGGCTCTGGAGTAAAAGGCGTCGCTAAAATTGCCGGTCGCTACAAAGTCGATAATTCTAAACGCCTCAACATTGATTTTTTGGAAGCATCCGCTTTCAGCGCCACCGGTGATTTGAGCGCAGGCGATTTCCGAGACGTTTTAGGCGTAAATAGTGAAGATGCTCTCGAATCACCTCTGTCGTTTAGCGGGGGGTCAGATATCAGATATTTCAAGCCCAGACAATCCGGTCGGAAACCGGACATAGCGTTACTGAATCGGTAAAACCGTCCAGTCCGGCGATATCTCGCAATGCTTTGAGGAATATTCCCAAAGCGCCATTCCAGTCTCTGGGCATTGTATGCCTACAGTGAGGACATTTAAACACCCTAGATCCACCTAGCTTTGTGTGGACATGACCACATTTAGTACAGGTCTTTGAAGTATATTCTTCTGTCACATCAACGACATGACAGCCGCGTTTTAAAGCATGAAACTTGAGAGTTTGCTTAAACCTGTAATGCGCCCACCCTAACATCTGTCTGACTGTCTTGCTATTAATATTACGTTGATTATTCCCATTTTTGGCAACCATTTGGGATGTCTCAAAGGTTGGGAGAAATACAACGCGATATACGCTCGTTAACCAAACAGCGGCTTTTTTGTGGGCTTCATCAACTAAGTTGCGGACGCGAATAAACATTCTGTCAATTTTTCGTTGGAGTTTTTGACGTTGATATTTATTTGGCCGTCCTTTGAGTTGAGACTTGCCTGAGATTAACTTATCAATATGATTGCATAACCTGTAAATCCTCTTAATGTCATGGCTGCCTATCTCAACAAACTTTTCCCCATCAAATCCAGTCATAAATGTGCGGGCCCCTGGGTCTAGGGCTATAATTTTCTGGCTCTCAGACTTGGCCGGTGTAAATTCTACAGTAAATACAGCAAACCACCGTTTCTTGTCGTAAACTAACTGAGTTTCTTTCTCCCAACTTTGCAGGCGGTATCTAGTTTTAGATTTCCCATCTTTTTGTTTCTGCTGGTACTCAACATCCTTAACTGGCAAAGGCTCGGCAGATTTGAAACTTAAATTTTTAGTCTCGCGTGGAAACCACGTACCATTTTTATAGTCTTCCTGTCTGAACTTGATTGACTGAATCCTATCTCTTATTGACCTAAACTTTCCCGCTTCATGCTGTCTCTTCCCATTTTTCCTTGAATTGTCAAAAGCTTGTTTAGCATCATAAACAGCCTGAACCCTACATGAGTAGGGGGTCTGACTTACCCAATCTGGTAGGTTACTTAAAACAATCTTGCGCAAGTCATATTTACTGATAAAGCCATTTTTCCTCTGACACTCAATTGCTTGATTAAAACAATACCTAGTTGCGGCTAGCCATCTTTTCCAAGTGCGATGGAGATTAGGGTCTGGGTAAACTCGAATCTTGCGAGATTTCAGACAGGTACTTTCTGAGTCCGTATAATCTTGCTGAAAAACAGTGGAGGATGGCAAGGATATCCTCAACCATTTCCCGTTCGGGAGACAACTTAACTTGGTTGAGAACCACGATTTCGCAAGCGGGCTGGGAACAGAACCAATTGAATATATCGAATCCAAATCGGCAGAGTCTATCTTGATATGCGACCACAATACGTTCGACATCTCCTGACATGACTCGTTCCAATATGGCCAGCATTTTTTTTCTTTTGTAGTTAAGTCCTCCTCCAATTTCTGCAATAAGCTCTGCGTCAGGGTATTGAGATTTGAGATACTAACATTCACGCAGCAAGTCTTCTTTTTGCTTTTGTGATGAAACGCGGGCATAGAGGATGGTAGCCCTAGACCCGCCAGACTTAACTGTAAAGCCTGTGACGTTGTATCTTCGCTGTCCGCCTTTAGTGCGGATCGTTTCAATCTTGCCCTCTTCCTCCCAGCGTCTAAGGGTTCGTATGCGCTACGCGCAGGCTGCGCCAACGGAAACTCCCAGAATTCTAGTTGCTTCCCTTGGGCTGACATACTCTTTGGACATCTCCTATCAAAGCAATCTACTCTTATATAATAGCAGTTGTTTTCGGAAATGTCCATAAATTCTGAAATTTTGTTTTCCACCTATGTGGACGGCACTCTGCGCCTTATGCGCGGGAACCGGCAAAATTTATATGTGCTGGTGCGAGACAGCTGCCGGTGAGCTGGGCTCGCCTTCCCCAAGAAGACGCCGGCTCTGGGATGTCAAGCGCTGTCCTCACTCCAGCAGCCGGTCACAGGAGAGCCAAAACGGCGGTGAGGTCAGACAGGTCTGGCACAACCGCGCAAGCGCCCGCTGCTGCTAGCTCATCAACGGTGAAGTTTCCTGTGGCCACACCCACAGCCCGGACGCCCAAAGCGCGACCGCAGGTGATGTCGTAGGGCGTGTCGCCAATAATCGTAATTTCCTCACCGCAAAACCGGCGACCGGTGAGAGCGCGGGCCCGCTCCACTGCGACGGCGGGGAGTTCGCTCCGGTGCTCGGAATCGCAGCCGTAGGCACCGAATCTGAAGTAGCCCCCCAAGCAGGCGGAAGAAAGCTTCATCGCCGCCCCCTCCTTGATGTTGCCGGTCAGAAGCCCCACCACTGTATCATTTGACCGGCAGCAAAGCTCCTCCAGCAGGGAGCGCACCCCCGGATAGACCAGCGTTTCGCAGTCGGGCTGAGCTAACTCCACGGCCATCTCTTGCAGGTAGGTCGCCCAGAGCGCTGAAAACCCCCGCTCGATAGCTTCGTCGTCCATCCCCGCCAGCAGGAGCAATTCCCTGGCGATTTGCGGGTCAGTTTTGCCGCTGAAAGAGTGGCCGGCAATCGGCCCTGCCGTTCCGTAAACGCTCAGCATCGCGCGGTGAAAGCACCGCTTGCCAGCGCCCTGAGTCGAGAGCAGCGTCCCGTCAATATCAAATAAAATCAGTCGCTTCATCAGTTTTGCCTTTCTCCCTCTTCCTTGGCGCTCTACCCTGCGGGCAGCCGGTGGCGCGTCTATGGCGTCTTAGCGGTTCACTAATTAACCCAAGTTGCTACCTGCAAGTCCAAGCATCCAGATCCCCCCTTGCCCCCCCTTAAAAAGGGGGGCGCAAGAGAATGTCCCCCCCCTTTTGATCCCCCCCCCGCCCCCCTTAAAAAGGGGGGATCCAGAGGAATTTTTTTTTGTTCACGGGGGGCTAGGGGGGGATCTCGCCCGACTCACTTGTAAGTAGCAACTTGAGTTAATTAAAACCGGCTTCAGACGCACAAATCGCCAGCAACAGAAGACAGAAATAAACGTTACCGCGCTCCCCCAACATGAATGTCGCGCACGCGCACCGGCACGCAAGCGTGACTCATCTGGGCCATCTGCACCGGCTCGCCTTTCCCGCAGATATTCGTGCCGCACTGCTCCCACTCAGATGCCGGCCCAATCGCATCCACACTGTTCCAAAAATCAGTGGTCATCGACTGGTAAGTCACATCTTTTAACATCCCAACAATTTTCCCCTTTTCTACTTGACAAAACGCCTCCCCGCCAAATTGGAAATTGCGCCGCTGCTGGTCTATCGAATAGCTGCCAATCCCATCAATTAAAATCCCATCTTCGGTGTCAGCAATCATTTCCTGCAAAGTGGCAGTGTGGCTTCCCCCATCGGGTGCCGGTTCCAACCCCAAATTGGGAATGCGCACCACCGGCACACTGTGCCAACTGTCGGCAAAAGCGCAACCGTTGCTGCCGGCACGCAAGGGGCCGGTAAGCTGTCTCCCTGTCCGTGAGATAATCCACCAAAATCCCATCCTTGACAACGTACCAATCTTGTGCTATAACTCCCTCATCATCGTAACCCACTGTACTGCGCCCTTTCGGCTGGGTGCGGTCGGCTCGGAAGTTCACCCAGGGCGCGGCGTACTGGAGTTTGCCCAACTTGTCCGTGGTGGCGAAACTGGTGCCGGCTAAGTTCGCTTCGTAGCCGTAAACCCGGTCGAGTTCTGTGGGGTGCCCGACGGATTCGTGAATCGTCAGCCACAAATTAGTCGGCTTGAGAATCAGGGTGGTGCCGGTGCCAAAAGGGCCTTTGGGCGCGTAAACTTTTTCTATGGCTTCTTCAGCAACGGGCTCGATTTGCCCGAAAAGGTCTGCTTTATCGATATGCTCGTAACCGGTATTGAGGGGCGGGCGTTCGTAGCTGCGACTTTGGGCGTCGCCACTCGCAACAGCTGTGCGGCGCTAAATCCCGGATAGCTGGGCATGGGGCATTGGCATCATGGCATTGGCATCATGGCATTGGGCATGGGGAATTTGTAGGGGCG
>CAZJNL010000565.1:0-4293 GCA_964546515.1 uncultured Oscillatoria sp. | reverse complement strand
CCGCAACTCAACGAGGACATCACATCACCCTTGCTGGTCATCCAGGGCTGGATTGCGGCTGAACATCCGATTGAAAGCCCAACTCTTCGCAACACCGGCACCTACGCTCGTCCCCTAACGCTGATCAATCGTCCTGATGTCCGAGCGGAGTATCCCGACCGGCATGTGCTGGGATTCCGACATTATGTGTCTCTGATTGACCTCTCCCCAGAAGACTCTTTGCAGTGGTCTGTCCATTTCTCGATCGCAAGCCTTGAATACAGTTTTCCCATCCCTTTTTCAATTTCCAGTAAAGTCTTTGAAGGCGCAGACAGTCAAGCCCTCTATTCCGACTTTTTTATCTGGGGTATCGATTCTCCCAAATTAAACGAGAAGGTGACTTATCCTTGGATTTTGCTGAGGGGATGGCTTGCGGCTGACCGTCCGATTAAAGGGCTTACCGTTAACAATTCTAGCACATACGCTCACGCTCTGTCTATTGAGAGCGGGCGGGATGTAAAAGCGGCTTATCCCCACCAGTACATGGTGGGATTCCAACATTACTTGTCAGTGGCTGACCTCTCCCCAGAGGAATCCTGGTCGGTAAGATTCGTCATGGACGGTCGGGAATACAGTTTTCCAGTGGCAATGCCTGCTGTTGGGGAAGATGTTGAGACTGGAACGAGTGAGAGCCAAGAGTCTCAGCCTTTTACCTGCTGGCTGGATTTCCCGAAGTTAAACGACGAAATTGCTTCTAACTTGACTTGGATTGCCGGCTGGCTGAAATCCCCGCATCCGATTGAACAGCCAACCCTTCGCAATTCTAGCACATACGCTCGCCCTTTAGAGACTGTCAGCCGTCCGGATGTAGGAGCCCTTTATCCCCACCAATATGTGCTGGGCTTCCGGCACTATTTGCCCATTAATGACCTGTCTCCGGGAGAGTCTTGGTTCATCCAGTTTTTTATCCAGGGACAGGAACACCGGCTCCCCCTGCCTTTCTTTGTCTCCAGTAAATTTTCTGATGACTTTTGGAACTTTAAAACCAAGAAGCTGGAAAAAATCAGAGAGATTATCCGCTGTCCGGCTTGCGGGAGCGAGAGGCTGGTTAATGCCGGCACCGGCTTGCGGTGCAGTGGCTGTGGGGCTGAGTTTGGCTTGAGCCGGACTAGCTATAACTTTCTCACGCAGGATTTGATTGAATATGGCAATGTGAGGCCAACGGAAAATATTTCGGCGAATCACTACGATGAGGTGGCTCACAGTATCGTCAAAAAATTACCGCAAGGTTTAATTCTGGATAATGGCTGCGGGCTGAGAAGGAAGTATTACAGCAATATAGTGAATTTTGAGATTGCCGACTATCCCACGACAGATGTTGTGGGGATTGGGGAAATACTGCCGTTTAAGTCGGAGGTTTTTGATGCGGTATTTTCGCTGGACGTGCTGGAACACGTCAAGAATCCTTTTGAGTGCGCGAGGGAGATTGTTAGGGTTCTCAAGCCGGGGGGAATCCTTTACATTCAAGTTCCGTTTATGCAACCTTTTCACGGCTATCCCGACCACTACTACAATATGACCGGCAGCGGGTTGAAGAATCTGTTTGAGGGAGATTTGCAAATTCTAGAATATGGGGTGCCGGAGTGCGGGTTGCCGGTGTGGTGCCTGAGCTGGTTCCTGAACTCTTATATCCGGGGGCTGCCGGCACCTGTCGCTGAGAAGTTCAAGAATATGAAGGTTTCTGAGCTGATAGATAATCCCCAGCTGTATCTGGAGAAAGATTTTGTCACTCAGCTGAGTCCGGGGGCTAATGAAGAGTTAGCCAGTGCTAACTACCTGATTGCTACGAAAAAAGTTTAGGAGTTGGGTAAGCAGCACAGGCGAGACGCCTGTGCTACGTCTGTGGGCAGGACAGGGGAGATGCCTGTCCCACGTCTGTCGTGCCGGTGGTGGAGCAGTCAGAAGTTCTGCTGCTCTTGAGTTGGTTTTCGCGGACGCCCCCCTCGCTTGCCATTTTGGCGAGCTGCTTTCGCTTTTGCTTCTGTGGTGGCGCGTCCGCCGGTGCGACCTAATTCAGCCATCCAGGCTTTAGTTCCAAATATCCCCATCATTAAGGATGGGATACTCAGATCCACATCCAACTTTTCCCAGTGCAAACCGCTCCCAGAGGGGGTGACTTCCACTTCAGCCAGTTCATCCGGTGAGGCTCGCGCCAAACCCTGAACCAACTCGGGGGGAAACAGGAAACTCGCTCCATTTTTCAGTTCGATGACAATGCGGCTAGACTTTTTATCGTAGTAAGCGGACTGAGCGCGTGGCTCTGTGGCATCTGCAATTTGTGCGGCTGATCTTGCTTGGGCAATCTCCGCTTTTAGGGTTTCTTCATTCAGGTCTAAGTTCTCCATGAATCTCTGTCCATGTTTCGAGCAGTTGTTTTGGCGTTGGACACCAATTTCGCTTATTTGGAATGCCGGAAGTTCTGTTACACCTGTCTAGGATAAGAGAGGATTGGGGAGCCGGTTGAGTGATGTCTGTGGGATGTTTTGCTGCTTCAAGGGTACTTTGAAGAATCAGTCAAAGCCAACCCTAACAGCTAGCGCAACTGCGCTGTCAGCAGACTTTGCTTTGCCGGAGGTTTTGGCTAGAAACCTATCGGGAGTGAGGCTTGACAAACCAAATCGATAGGCGCTACAATTAGAGACTGTTTCTAAAGAATTGTTAAGGCCGCCAGGGGGGTGAGAAACCGGGTTTCTTTTGCTGGGTCAAGTGATATGTAATGGCCCACAGCCACAATAAACCGGGTTTCTGGCGGCTTCACTTTTATTTATAAACAGTCTCTTAATAGTCAACATCCTTCGTAAAAGAGGTGTTAAGAATGAGAAATAGATTATTGAAATCACTCCTTGTAGTTTTGAGCGGTCTGCTTGCAGTTGAGTTACCGGTCAAAGCAGAGCGAGTTTGCCAAGTGACCGACCCAACTGACAGTCCTCTCAATGTGCGCGATCACCCAAATGGTCAAATCATTAACGCTCTTAGAAATGGTAGGGAGGTTTACATTCTTGAAATAGCCTATGACAACCAGAATCGTCCGTGGGCAAAGGTAGGTGGATACTACGAGGGCGAGTACAGAATCTGGGGATGGGTGTTTAGAGAGTTTATCAGTTGCTACGAACGATAAGTTTGGATTTTTGTTTAACTCTGAGCAAAATTATCGATTCGGCGATCAGCTATGAGATGCAGTTTATCGAATTAGAAAGCGTTGCACAGCGCATGGGATGAAACCCACCGCCAACCCCCTTCCCCCTCGCCGGGAAGGAGGGGCCCTCTCTAGGAATAAGGGGCGGGGGGCCCCTCTGGGGATAAGGGACAGGGGCGTGCGAGGTGGTATTTTGTGAATATAAAAAGCGCCACCAGCAGAGTCCGCTTTGCCGGAGATAATCGCTCGTGGATAAAGAACAAGATAAGGTAGATTTCTATTGGCGGTATCAGCCTCCTAATATCCAGATGGGATGGGTGTTAATTTTCATCATAAAAGCCAATTGATTAATGGCTTCGAGAGAGATGATTCTGCAAGCGTTGCGTCCTTACTGTCTGCCGCTAGCTTATCAGGAAAAAGAGGTATATAGCCGGAGATGATAAACTGTCCGGAGTATTGATTTAAAGAAACGCATTACCCAGTTCTCTCGGCTCCAATTTGTGGAGGCCACCCCCATACACGCGACCCTCACCCATCAGCGTTTTGTCGGAAATTCGATTGAGATCCTGCCACACCGATTGTAGCAATTCTGGCCGGTCGGAAAGTTCTTTAGCTAGCGGGGGCTTGGGATACAACATTAAGTAAACATTGGTAGCCGTTGCCTTTGAGTGATTCAGGATAAATCGGAAGGGCCTGCCCCTACCAGTATCCTGACGGCCCATGTAGGTACAAAGGAAAGGGGAAGGGGGACGCTTTTCCTGAGAATACCAGGGAGAGCGATGCTTGCACAAGTAGCGCTCGCTAATTCCCCGCTTTACTCCCATCTGCAAATATTGCCAAAGGGTCGGATAATTAGCTTTTACCTCATCTGGGGGCAAATGACACGACAGCAGGAATAGCTGGCGGTCAAGAATGGGATTTCCCCAACGATCAGCTTCAATTTCATCAACTGATAAAAGTCGGGGACTGGGCAAAACCGGCTGTAAAAACTCAAGGGGCAGTTGGTAATTAGAAACCTGCTCTGCCGTCAGCACGAAGAAATGGTTGGCTCCTGTTGCCAGCCCTCGTTTGATTGTGAATAAGTCAGATAGCTTCAACTCCCCAGAAGAGGAATTTTG
>CAZJNL010000564.1:0-4294 GCA_964546515.1 uncultured Oscillatoria sp. | reverse complement strand
GCCATCTCTGGAAGCAGCACCCTCAATCCGATTTTTGCTAGCGTGGCGATTCCTCTCGCCCTCGTGCTGCTGCTGCTGGGACACCGGCAGTGGAAGTGGCTGGCCATCGGCACGGCGATCGGCACGGCTTGCTGTCTGGCAGTCAGCGCCGCCGTGTCGCCGGCAGTTTGGGGTTTGGGTGCCGGTGTCGCCGCCCGCGCCTTCCTGGCTGTCAATGCCTTGCTGTGTTACGGGCTAGCACGTCTAGCGCTTAAAACCGAGGTGGAACCGACATGAGCGTCACCGTTGAAGGCACCATTGAGCGCAAGGGCTTCGGGACAGGAACCTGGGCCCTAGTCACCTCCGATAAAAAATCCTACGAAATCTTCCAGGGGGCTCCCAAAGACCTGCTCAAATCAGACCTGAAAGTCAGAGTCACGGGTGAGGTGCGAAAGGACGTTATGACCTTGGCCATGATTGGCCCTGTCCTAGAGGTGAAAACCTTTGAAGTGATTTCGTAGCTCTTACCGGCATAAAGCCTAGAGAGCCGGTCTTGAATTAACAATCTCGGTTCAGAAACCGGGTTTCTTTCCCTGAAAAGACCGATTTTTCGGAGCCATTGCCAAAAGAAACCCGGTTTCTCAGATTCTTCCCGGGCGGGCGCTACACTTGCGGATCGCCCCTACCTTCTTAAAAATAAAAAAACCCCGCCAGGGTTGGGCGGGGAAGTTCATCAGGGTGCATCTACCACTTCATTCTTCTCTGGGGGGTTAGAGACATCCGGAGAAATCTGAGTCTGCTGAGTTGCCGTAGCCGTGTCGCTGACTTGTTTAAAAAAGGGAATCGTCTGAGGCTTTAGTCAGTCAAAAAAGCTGCCATCTTCGGCGAGAGATGGGGGAATGGGGAAATGAGGAGAATTTTTCTTTGACATTATCCTTTCATAAAAAAAAATCTCGGCTTGGATAAAGCCGAGACTATCAATCAGGGTGCATCTACCAATTCTGTGTTCTGTGTTGGGGCAGAGACATCCGGAAAATCTTCAAGCTAGTGGAAAAACCAGATAAACAAAACCCAATTTTAGGTTAGTAGACCTGGGATGAACCGAGACGGTGAGGCCAGGGAACAGAATCTTTGGGGCGACAGTCCGGCCCTTTTTCCCAAAGAGAAAGTCCCCGGCGTAGGGATTGCCGGAGAAGTCAATCAAGGGTTTATACTTATAGAATATACTATTCACAGTAAAATCACAACCGTCCGGAAAAATGTGAAGCGGATTAGAAAGAGCTGAAGGCAACAGAAGCGCGGCAACTTTTTTGATGCCCTTAGCGTATAATGAGGAAATCCGGGCTTTGCCATTACCGGAACAAGCGCCTTGGCCTCTCCCTAAAAATTTAGGCGTTTGCAGTCGCTGTTGCTGAAGCTGCGAACACTAATACCTGACTGGAAGAGGTAAGCGATTGAACCATTAGGCCAGTCAAACAGTCGAGATTTCAGACCGCAACAGGAGTACACTTTAGTTGTGACTCAGGAATTAGAATTTCACATATCTGTTACCACCGTTGGGACAGACGAATATCTCGTGCGCACAGAACGGGTGGCACCAGGCGTGCCTTTGGCGGAGGAGCAGGTCAGCTGGCCGGTGGAAAATTGGCTAGCCGTAGCGAGCCAGCTGATGAATAACCCCTTGCTGGGCTTGTTGCAAGAGAGTGCCGGCCCGACTTCTCGGGAAAAGCTGCTGCCTGCTTCCCGTCCGGGGGCGAACCCTTCCGGAGGGCAGGAGAAGCTAGACTCAGACACAGGGCAGCTATTTTCCGCCCCAGAGGCGGCGCAAGGGCTGAATCTGGTCGCCCTCGGTCGGGAGCTTTACAATTTCTTGTTTCAAGGCACCCTGCGAGACAGCTGGATAACAGCTAAAGGCATTGCCAAGAACCGGGGACAGGTGTTGCGGCTGCGCTTGGGGCTCAAGGGCAACCGCTTGCCCCGTCTTCCCTGGGAAGTGCTCTATGCTGGAGAGCGCCCGATTGCCACCGGCACGGATGTGGCCTTTTCCCGCTACCAGCCTGCCAAAACTGCGCTTCAGCCTTTTTGTCAGGGCAAGGACACAGGCAATTGCGCCGCGACTCTGCAAATTTTGATGGTGCTGTCCGCACCCACGGATCTGGAAAGTCTGGAACTGAAACGGGAAGCGCTGCACCTGCAAGAAGAACTCCAGAGACGCTCGCTCACCAACTCAATGGGTGGGACGCAGGCAATGCAGCTGACAGTACTGGAACAGCCAGACCGAAACTCTCTGACGCAAGCGCTTGAAGTTGGCCAATATCAGGTGTTTCACTACGCCGGTCACAGCAACTTGGGAGCGGCGGGGGGCGAGCTCTACCTGGTGAGCCGCAAAACCGGCTTGACTGAGACGTTAAACGGCGATGACTTGGCTGGGTTGCTGGCCAACAACGGCATTCAGCTGGCGGTGTTTAATTCCTGCCGCAGCGCCCACACCCCCACCTCGGAGGCAACAGTTTCCGCCGGCGAGCGCAATCTGGCAGAGGCTCTCGTCAAGCGCGGCATTCCCGCTGTGCTGGCGATGGCAGAATCTATTCCCGATGATGTGGCTCTCACCCTGGCGAAGCTGTTTTACCGCAACCTCGACCGGGGCTATCCCGTGGATCTCAGCCTGAGTAGGGCGCGACAGGGGCTGATTTCTGCTTACGGTTCCAACCAGCTTTACTGGGCTTTACCGATTCTTTATCTCCAGCCGGAATTTGACGGATATTTGGGCGGAGAGCGCCACACGACCGGACAAATGTCTAGTCCTGCAGATATTTCAACACCGCCACCAGGCCGGCAGGCAAGATGGCCGAGCGCTGGGGAATTCCCGGAATTCCATGAGTTAGACGAAGCGGCTGTCGAGGATATAGATGAGGAGCTCGATTACGAGGATGTGGCTGCAAGGGAAGCGCCAGCTGTGGTTTCTGACTTTCTGCGCCAGCTGACGGACCCCGCTCCCAGCTTAGACGAACCCGGGCTTGCTCCCCCCAGCGACCGGTTCGTGTTGCAGGAGGAAGAACTATCGGCGCTGGAGTCGGAACTTTACCGACAGCGCCCAGAGGCTAATGC
Source organism: uncultured Oscillatoria sp. (assembly GCA_964546515.1). Classification (GTDB taxonomy): domain Bacteria; phylum Cyanobacteriota; class Cyanobacteriia; order Cyanobacteriales; family Oscillatoriaceae; genus Oscillatoria. The sequence continues at coordinate 1,207 of CAZJNL010000564.1, read as the reverse complement.
CGCTCGCCGGGGAAGTGCGGCACCGGCGCCAGAGACGGGAAACGGCTTCCGGGAAACGGGAAAAGTCAATTTATCTGTTCTGAGCTTTCGCAGGTCACTGTTTCTGGTGGCGCTCGGGGTGCTGGGAGCCACCGCAGTCGGGTTTTTGGGTGTGTGGTTTTTTCGAGAGCAAATCTTTCCCCAGCCCCCGCAACAGCTGGCTTTCAGGCCCCCGATGATGTTCCCGCCGCCCCTGAGGGAGGATTTATCTGCCGATCTGAACAAAGGGAGTATCCCGCAAGTCGCCGCCTCCGCGAGAGCAAAGTTCCGCCAGGAGGATATTATAGGAGGGCAGCTGGCGGTGGAAGCGCTGCTCGATCGGGTTGCCCTCTACCCGGCGAAGCTGGCTCTGGATGCCGTGCCCAAACAGCGACAGGATGACCCCGCTATTAATTTTCTCAAAGGCCGGCTGGCTTGGCAGTTTATTCAAGCGGGGAAACCAGATAACAGTCGGGAGAGCCCCCGCAGCTACTGGGAGAAAGCGGTTGAAAAGAAACCCAACTCGCCCCTCTACTACAACGCTTTGGGCTTTGCTCTCTACGCTGAAGGCAATCTGAAAGCGGCTTCTGACGCCTGGTTGCAGGTTGTGAAGTTGCAAGAAGCTTCAGCGTCACCCGCCGCACCGGCACCCGATAAGAAACAGCACGCGCCACCCGCCACCCCATCTGTCACCAGTCGGGATCTTCTGACGGCTTATGCCGGTTTGGCGCTGGTGCGGCTGAAATCCGCCCCCAACCAACCTGCGGCTGAGAAGCAAATCCTCTTGAGTAAGGCAATTAAGTTGCAGCAAATGGTGATGGCTCAAGATCCCGTCAACTTTCAACTGCCGGCTCTGGCCAAGAATTGGATGTGGTCGCAGCAAGCGATTGCCGACTGGCAATCCCTGCAGCAACTCAAGCGCTAATGTGTGGTTGATGTGTGGCGGCGCGGTTGCCGGCTGGAAGGGGCAGGTCATATAAATTCTATTATTTACGGGTGTGTGCTTATTATCCGTCCGAATTTATTCGGACGCTCTGCCCACAGGCGGGACGCCTGTGGCTACGTCTGCCGGCGCCGGCTAATGCTGCAAGTCCTGCAGAATGAATTGAGACTGTTGGCGAATTGATATGGGGTTTAATAATGAACCGCCACAGGACGCGCGGCACCCTACGGGAATGCCTTGCGCTAT
>CAZJNL010000563.1:0-4308 GCA_964546515.1 uncultured Oscillatoria sp. | reverse complement strand
GCTACGATTTGGAAATGCTGCAGGAAGTGGGGTACTGCAACGGCGTGGAAAACTATTCGCGCCACTTGGCGGGGCGAAAAGCCGGTGAGCCGCCGGAGTGTCTGATTGATTATTTCCCCAAAGATTGGCTGCTGGTAATAGATGAATCCCACGTTACTGTCCCGCAAATTCGCGGCATGTACAATGGCGACCAATCCCGCAAGAAAGTGCTGGTAGATCACGGATTTCGCTTGCCGAGCGCTGCTGACAATCGCCCTTTGAAGGCGGAGGAATTTTGGCAGAAAGTGAGCCAGTGCATCTTTGTTTCTGCTACGCCGGGAGATTGGGAATTAGAAATCTCGGAGGGGCGCATCGCTGAGCAGATTATCCGTCCCACCGGCGTGGTTGACCCAGAAATATTCGTGCGCCCGACAGAAGGGCAAATTGATGATTTGCTGGGGGAAATTAAGGAGCGGGTGAGCCGGCAAGAACGGGCGCTGGTGACGACTTTAACGAAGCGCATGGCGGAAGACCTCACCGAATACTTGCAAGAGCGGGGAATTCGGGTGCGCTACCTGCACTCAGACATTCAATCCATTGAGCGGATTGAGATTCTCCAAGCTTTGCGGGAGGGTGACTTCGATGTGCTGATTGGGGTGAATTTATTGCGGGAAGGGCTGGATTTGCCAGAGGTGTCTCTGGTGGCGATTTTGGATGCGGATAAGGAGGGGTTTTTGCGGGCGGAGCGCTCGCTGATTCAAACGATTGGACGCGCGGCGCGTCATGTGCGCGGACAAGCTATTCTGTATGCTGACAATCTGACGGACAGCATGAGGAAAGCTATTGATGAAACTGACCGGCGGCGCGGGATTCAGATGGCGCACAACCGCATGCACGGGATTACGCCTAAGCCGGTTGTGAAGAAATCGAGCAATGCGATTTTGGCGTTTTTGGATGTGTCGCGCCGGTTGAACGCGCAGCAGCTGGAAACGGTTTACGAGGAGGCGGATGAGCTTTCTCTGGAGCAGATTCCGGAGTTGATTGCGCAACTGGAAGTGCAGATGAAGGAGGCGGCGAAGAAGTTGGAATTTGAGAAGGCGGCTGAGTACCGCGACCGGATTAAGCAGTTGCGGGATAAGTTAGTTGGGCGCTAGGATTTGGGAGAAACCGGGTTTCTGGTGCTAGGATTAAAGAAACCCGGTTTCTCCAAGAAACCGGGTTTCTGACGCTCTTTATTAGATATTGAGGGCAGGCCGAACGCAGTCAGTAGAACGCGCCCGTCGCGTCTCTACTGTCCATTGCTATATTACTGTACATTTGTCTGGGAGGGAAATATGAATGAAGAGAGCGCTCGTATTCAGCTAAAGCACACTCTAACCGCTCTGATAGCGGAACACGGGTTTAGGGAAGTCGCGGAAGTGTTGCGGGATTATGCCTTGGGGAGTGAAACGGAGATAGGTTTGCCGGTGGAGCTGTCAGCTAGCTGGCAAAAGTCGGCGCTCGCTGCTGGGGAAAATCGTCGAGGCGTGGGAAGAGGCGGAAAGGCAAACTTTGAGTTGCCGGTGAAGCGCCCCCTCTCACACAACCCCATACTTCTTAAACCAATCCAGCAAACGCCTCCACCCATGCAAAGCCTGCTCCTTGCGATAAGTCGGGCGGTAATCCGCATAAAAACCGTGCGGCGCATCCGCATAAACCACAATTTCCGAACCGCTGCTCCCCGCCTTCAGCGCCTCGCGCATCCGCTCAACCGTCTGATTAGGAATGTACTCATCCTTCCCCCCATAAAGCCCCAAAATCGGCACCTTTAAATCCCCAGCAATATCAATCGGATTCTTCGGCGTTAAAGGCGCAGGCTCGTCCACCAAACGCCCGTACCAAGCAACACCGGCTTTCACCTTGGGATTGTGCGCCGCATACAGCCAAACAGTCCGCCCGCCCCAGCAAAAGCCGGTGATTCCCAACTTGCCGGTATTCCCCTTCCCTGAGTCTTTCGCCCAAACCACCGTGGCGTCCAAATCCGACATCACTTGCTGATCAGGAACTTTAGACACAACCTGCTGCCTAATTTCTTGAATGTCCGTGAGTTTGGAAACATCCCCTTGACGGGCAAACATTTCAGGGGCTATCGCTAAATAACCCAGCTTGGCAAACCGGCGGCAGATATCCTGGATGTGCGCGTGCACGCCAAAGATTTCCTGCACCACCAGCACCACCGGCAAATCCCCCCCGACAGCCGGCATCGCCCTGTATGCCGGGATTTCCCCATCCTTTACAGGAATCTTCACCTCTCCCGCCACCAAGTCTCGATCGTCTGTAGTGATGACTTGTGCCGAAATCGGGTGAGCAGCCAGCGCAAAAGAAGCCGCCAGCGTCGTAACAGCGATAAATTTCCGGCGCGTGAAATCACCCACGAGCTATTTCCTCCAGACACTACATAACCTAAGTTGCTACTTATACGTCCAAACATCCAGATACCCCCAAACCCCCCTTAAAAAGGGGGGCTTTCAGATTTCCCCCCCTTTTTAAGGGGGGGCTAGGGGGGGATCGCCCCTGACTCACTTGTAAGTAGCAACTTGGGTAACACAAACAATTCTACCCTTAAGGCGGATTCTGGGGAAATAGCAGTAGGATGCGTTCCCAATCAGCAACTTCTGCTCCAGACAAGGGCGAATTGGGAACGCACCCCAGGGAGCATCCCATTTTTGTAAACCCATCTCTTGTAGTCCAGGCATCTTGCCTGTCGCGCCAGCTATTTTTTAGGCACAGGCGAGACGCCTGTGCTACAGAAAATGAATAGACTTACAAAATCGGGATGCTCCCCGCACCCCACCTCTGGAAACGAGGGAAAACACGGGCTCGCCGGTCATATCTTTACAAAACAGCGACAAACTTTACAGACTCTTCACACACCCCCTGCGTTAAAACCCCTGCAAATCCGGGATAACTGTAATATGCAGGTCTTCTGCTTGAGACAACCAGTGCCCCTAATTCTCTCAACCCTCTGCGCGTATGACTAGCACCCCTGTCAAGGTTCCTTTTGTTGACCTCACCCTGCAACACCAGCCCGTACAAGCTCAGATAGAACAGGCAATCCAGACGGTGCTGCAGCGGGGAGATTTCGTTTTGGGCCAAGCCCTGGCTGAGTTTGAAGCGGCATTTGCCAGCGCCTGCGGCGTCAGCAGCGGCGTTGGCGTTGCCTGCGGCACCGATGCGATCGCCCTCGGACTGCAAGCGATTGGCATTCGCCCCGGCGATGAGATTATTTTACCCGCCAACACCTTCGTTGCTACCCTGATAGGCGTACTGCGTGCCGGCGCGACGCCCGTGCTTGTCGATTGCGATCCGCAAACCGCCTTGATTGACCTCGCCGCCGCAGAAAAAGCCATCACCCCCAAAACGCGGGCCATCGTGCCGGTGCACCTTTATGGCCAGATGGTTTCCCCGCGCCAGCTGCTGGACTTTGCCGGCACCTACAACCTGCTGATTTTTGAAGACGCCGCCCAAGCGCACCTGGCTTTTCGAGATGGCTATCGCGCCGGATCTGTTGGCATGGCAGCCGCCTTCAGCTTCTACCCCAGCAAAAATCTGGGAGGTTTCGGGGATGGGGGCATGGTTGTCACCGGCGATCCAGATGTGGCTGCAAAAGTGCGAATGCTGCGCAATTACGGCGCACCCCAGAAATACCTGCACACGGAAGCGGGCACCAACAGCCGGCTAGATACTGTACAGGCAGCGGTGCTAAATGTCAAGCTCCCCCACCTGGACGGCTGGAATAAAGCTCGCAACTGCGCCGCTCAGCTGTACGACACCTTGCTGAGCAATAATGAAAGCACTGTCCCCATCCAGAACCAGAGTGGAGCAGGTCACGTTTACCATCTCTATGTTGTCCGCGTCACCGATAAGTCTCCCGCAAAGCGCAATACGATCCAGGAAAAGCTCAGTTATGCCGGCATTCAAACCGGCATCCATTACCCTATACCCTGCCACCTCCAGCCGGCTTACCGGCATTTAGGCTACAATATGGGCGACTTTCCCCACGCCGAAACCCTCTGCGAGGAAATTCTATCCTTGCCCATGTATCCAGGTCTGAGTGACGCTCAAATCCATCAAATCGTTGCTGAGATTCAGTCGATTTTAGATTTTAGATTTTAGATTTTAGATTTTAGATTTTAAACTAAGTCTGCCCTCTGGGCATTATAGCATACGGGAGCCTAATTTTTCAAGGAAAACCATGCAAACCGAGCGCAAAATTACCTTTGACATCCAGCCATACCTGTTCACCGGCACCATTCTGGGGCTGCTAGCCATCATGTACGCTCCCCTGCT
>CAZJNL010000562.1:0-4309 GCA_964546515.1 uncultured Oscillatoria sp. | reverse complement strand
TTATTTTGATGAAGGGGCGATGCAGGAGATCACGGCGAGTGTTAGGGAACACGGCATCCTGCACCCGCTTCTGGTGCGACCGGCAGGCATTGGCCAGTATGAGCTGGTGGCTGGGGAGCGCCGGTATAAAGCTGCGATTGCGGTTGGACTGAGTGAAGTGCCGGTGGTGGTGCGGGAGATGACTGACTTTGAGGCGCTGCAAGTGGCGCTCACGGAAAATCTCCACCGGGGGGATCTCAATGCAGTGGAGGAGGCGGAGGGGATTTTGCAGTTGCTGGCGCTCCATCTGGACTGTGAGGTGAGGGCTGTGCCTTCTGTGCTATATAAGATGAAGAACGCTCTGGAAAAGCAGTCGGAGTCTGGGGGTGCCGGTGGTGCAGTCCCCGAAACCTCTCCGGGTTCTCAGGGAAATGGTTCGGCGGAGGGGGAATCAGCAGGGGGTGCGTCTAGGGAAAACGTTTTCCCTAACCCGGAATTTGAGAAGGTGTTGGAAGTCTTTGCCGGTTTGGGGAAGATGACCTGGGAGTCGTTTATCGTTACCCGACTTCGTTTGCTCAAGCTGCCTGAAGACATCCTAGAAGCTCTACGCCGGGGGAGGATTGAGTACACCAAGGCGAAAGCAATCGCCCGGATTAAAGACGATGAGTTTAGGGGAGAGCTGTTGGAGGAGGCGATAGCAAAACCTCTGTCCCTGAGTCAAATCAAGGAACGCATCCGCCAACATCAGGCGGAGCAGAAACCATCCGCGCCTTCCTTGAAGGGCCAAATACAGTCCGCCTACACGGAGATTATCAAATCAAAGGTTTGGGATGACCCAGATAAACAGGAAAAGCTGTCATATCTGCTAGCAGAGATGGAGGCGCTGTTGTCTGTGGAGTGAGGGAGTCTTTGGGTGACGGGTGGAAAAAATAGTTAGGGAAAAAAATTCTCCGGAAAGGCAGAGGCGAGGACTGTAGAATACTTTTGAAGCAAGTTGGAAACTCCACCGTAGATATATGACCGACAATCACCTATCACCTCCTAACCTACAAGAGGCAGAGGCTTTATTATCCGAACTGTTTCAAGAAGTTCAAAAGTGGCAGGGACATCTCACTGGTGGAACCCAACTGAGTTTGGGGGCAAAAGACGTTGACAGTCTATTGAAAACAAAGGTCAGCTTTGGCAATCCTAGAAACAGGTTAATTCGGCTCACAGAAGAGACGTTTAAAAAGAGCGGGACTGAACTGGACAGCATCTACAAGCAACAGATGCGGGAGGGGTGGGACTTCTATTACATGACACACAGCGTCGATTTGCGTCCCGAACCGGCTGCTAGATTTTGGCGATTGACCTGCCTGCTTGACTTTGAACCGAAAGGGCACAATGAACCGATTGTGCAGCGTCTGTTTCCCACACAGCAGTGGCGAGCGGTGATGAGTTTTGGTGCCGGAATGGAAGTGGGGCTGAATGGCAATTTGGATTGGAATGTCGGCGTGGATAGCTCTCAGTTGCCTCAACTATTGGGCCAGCTTCCCGTCGAGCTAAAGGCCAATGTCGGCAGCAAGGATGATTTTAAGGAGATTTTTACTTTTACACCCTATCTATATGAACTCGGTCATCCTGAAATCCTGACGAATGGTGAAGGTAGCTCTACCTGCTACTGGCGTATTCAGGATGATGGTTTGCAGAAAATCGGGACAGCGAAATTTGCGATTGTCTTCAAAGTTCCCAAGGGAACTGAATCTATTACGCTGCGGGGTTGGGTATGGGCTGAACCCGATCTTAATTGGCTGACGGCTGATATCCGAGATGTTTTCGCCTATTTGTCTGACAAGTTCAAGCAACTATTAAGACAGAAAAATGAAGCGGCAAGCCGATTTGCTCGTGGCGATGCTGAAGAGTGGCAGCTAACTCTGCCCAAAGGGTGATGTGTAAAAACTTTCCTCGTTAAAGTAAACTCAAAAGCAGAAGCGGAAACTTATGGCGAAAACATATTACACCTACCACATTCGGATTGCCAACCGCGAGCGCGTTCAGGTGGAAAAGTGGGACGCTCAATATCAAGACTGGGGACAACCTAGCGGCGCACTTCGATATCAGGAGAAGCTAGCAGAGATTGAACCACTGCTGGAAGCAGCCAGGAAGAACGAGTTGAACTATTCTAGTCAGGCGCGATCTCTCGGAGAAGCGTTATTTGATGTTCTGTTTGATGATGTGCTGCGCCAGGATTTCGTCAACTTTTACTATCAGGTAGTGCAGCAAGAACAACAACTGCTGCGAGTTGAACTGGATATCGACGAACAGGGAATGCCTGAGATAGCTGCCCTGCCTTGGGAATTTATGTGCTTGCCAGAACGAGCCAACTTGGGCACAATTTGGATGGGGACAGTACCGGCTTTGGTTTTTTCCCGCCGGCGCTCCCAGTGGATTGCAGCACAACCCATTCAGCTAAAACCCAATGAAAAGCTGAAAATTGCTTTAGTTATATCGGCTCCTCCTGATTTACCGCCCGTCGAATACAAAAAAGTCCAAGATGCTTTAGAAAAACTGGCAGTTGAGCAAGCAAACCGAGTGGAATTGTTGCCTGTTGTTAGTTGTGCTAACCCTAAAGAGATTGATAGTATTCTGTCACATCGTCCTCATATCTTTCATTTTATCGGTCATGGACGGATGAAGAATGAGGGTGGACGAGAAGTCGGTGAGATTGCTTTAGTCGATTCTGACTTTGATGAAGCAAAGTGGGTGGATGCATATTACTTCAGCAACTTGTTTAATCGACACCGCCCAGGCGCAGTCATGTTACAAGCTTGTGAGGGCGGAATGCTGTCTTCATCTCAGGCATTTGTGGGAGTTGCATCCAAGATTGTGCAACAAAATGTTCCTGTGGTTGTGGCGATGCAATATTCAGTGACGAACAGCACTGCTTGCTGCTTTTCGCTGGGCTTTTATGAAAAGTTGGCAGCAGAAGAGCCGGTGGATATTGCGGCTCAATATGGACGGCTATCAATTGCACTTGGGCCAACGCAATACCAGAAACGCGATTTCGCCATCCCTGTCATCTTCATGCGCGTGCGGGATGGGCATCTATTCAATCGGGAGCACATCAATCCCCCCCAGCCCACCAGGATTCAACTAAAAACTACTGATGGCCATGAAAGTGACTCTCTGAGAGCTGCCGCGAACTTGTGGACTGGTCTACGACAAGACAAAACAGTGACTTTCGTCCTCCCACCTGGTTACATTAAGGATTGCTTTGGCGAAAATGTTAATCGGCATGGACCAAACTCCGGTGGTTATGTTCGGTGGGTAAATGATAACCCTTACGATGCTAGCATTCGACTACATGCTTGGGCCGATGCCCCCCATAGTGTTTCCATCGTTACTGTCTCCGATGTTTTTGGTAAGCTGTTAGGCTCTTAATCTGCTTTTTGGAGAAAGGAGGCAGCCGACCAAGCCGCGTTCCCAGGCAGAGCCTGGGAACGCGGGGATAGAGATGGATAACGCCATGCCGGCGAGTCTTGAAGCCGCCGCCCCGTCATGCCCCCGCCAAGGGCGAAGCACCCCCTCCCCACCGGCTCTTTTCCTAGACTAAATAACCGGAATCTATCTCAACTTAAAAGGATAATTTAACCGTCACGATATTAGAGTGTTTCTGACTCTACCGTTTGCGGCATTGCCTCAATCAGTGCCCGCAGCACCTTATTCACAGATTCCGCTGTTGTGAACACGCGATCAACATCCTCATCTGGCACAACATCCGTCATTTGCCACTGAGCACTCCCAGACGCAAAGCGATTGGGTTTTGCCTTCTTGTAATCGAATTGGTACTCAGGCAAAAGCTCGTCCTCATCCTCAGGGTTTGGAGATTCATTAAAAGGCGTTTTGTTCATAGTCTTCACATTCCCTTCGAGTAGCTAGACCTTGGGAAGTTCACTACAGAAACATTCAGTAGGGTGCGTTCCTTTGGGGAACGCACCCTACAAGTCTGACTCTACCCCGGCGTCAGCAAAACCAACTGCCGGCGCTGCAGCGAACGCACCCCATCCAACCCCAGCCCCACAGTTGCCAGAATGTCCCGCACCGGCTGCCTTCCCTGCGCAGCTTGCAAAAACTCAAACTCCTCTATTGACAAACTCACCAATTGGTAGTTATAATCAAACACTTGCTCACTCGGCCAGCCGTGAACGCAAGGGCTGAGTTCCGGAATCGCCCGCAAAAGCGCCTCATCATCAGACCAGTCCGCCTTAGCTACAGGAGGACGCCCCAAGAAAAACTCGTAGTGCGTCACCTCCGGATCGAGCAGCTCAATCAGCCGGTAGCGCTGGCGATC
>CAZJNL010000561.1:2983-4318 GCA_964546515.1 uncultured Oscillatoria sp. | reverse complement strand
TCGGGTGACTCGCTGGGGGGTGCCGGTGCTGCGTGTGGATATTCCTTCGGGGCTGCACACGGATACTGGCGAGGTGCTCGGAACTGCGATTCGGGCGGCGCGGACGTTTTGTTTGGGGTTGTGGAAGCTGGCGTTTCTGCAAGATGGGGCGCTGGAGTATATTGGTGAGGCGGAGCTGGTTGATTTTGATTTGCCGCTGGCGGATATCCGGGCGGTGCTGGGCGAGCAACCGGCTATTCGGCGCATCACACCGGCATCCGCGCTGTCGCTCCTCCCCATCCCCCGCCCGCCGGCGGCGCACAAGTACAAGATGGGGCATTTGCTGCTGGTTTGCGGTTCGCGCAAGTACACCGGCGCGGCGATTTTGACGGGTTTGGGGGCGCGGGCGTCTGGGGTGGGGATGCTGTCGGTGGCGGTTCCGGAGTCGGTTAAGCCGCTGCTGAGTTTGCAGCTGCCTGAGGCGCTGATTGTCGGGTGTCCGGAAACGGATGCGGGGGCGATCGCAGAGCTGCCGGTGGGTGTTGATTTGGGTTCGTACAGTGCGATCGCTTGCGGGCCGGGGCTGACGGTGGGGGCTGCGTCGGTGGTGGAGGCTGTGCTGGAGAGCGATCGCCCTCTGGTTTTGGATGCGGATGGGCTGAATGTGCTGGCGCATTTGGGGGCGATTCCGACATTAAGTGAGCGGCGAGCGCCTGCAGTGCTGACGCCCCATCTGGGTGAGTTCAAGCGTCTGTTTCCAGAAGAGACTCTGAGTTCTAATTCGTCTGCTATTGAGGACTCGGGGGGAAAGATAGGCAGAATTGGTGCTGTGCGGGCGGCGGCGATGCAAAGTGGGGCGACAGTGCTGCTGAAGGGGGCGAGAACTGCGGTGGCGCATCCGGATGGTTATGTTTGGATTCAGCCGGAAAGTACGCCAGCTTTGGCTCGCGGTGGCAGCGGGGATGTGCTTACGGGGTTGATGGGTGGCTTGTGGGCGCAGGCGGCTGTTGCGGGGGAGCCGGTTGAAGAGTTATGTAAATTGGCGGTGTGGTGGCACGCGAGAGCCGGTATTCTGGCGGCGCGGGAAAGGAGTGAGTTGGGGGTGGATGCGTTTACTTTGACGCAGTATTTGGTGCCGGTGATTTGCGGGAGTTTAGATGTGGATTAATTCGGAAAATGCGCTTGTTATTTTGATGGGGGCAGCTGGCATGTGTTGCTTTACTTGAGTTGCGGCTTGTGGTTTGTTGCGGTTATTGGGTAATTTACGGGTGAAGACTCATGCGAGTTGCCGGTGGGGTGTCGTGCGCGTGCCGGTATTCTGGGGGCGAAAGAGCAATTATAGCACTAGCCACTTAG
>CAZJNL010000561.1:0-2973 GCA_964546515.1 uncultured Oscillatoria sp. | reverse complement strand
TAGGACAGGCGTCTCGCCTGTCCCAGAAACCTTAAGGGTAGGGTGCGTTCCCTAAGAGGGAACGCACCCTACGAGTTACTTAGGTTAGGACGTAGGACAGGCGTCTCGCCTGTCCCAGAAACGTTAAGGGCACGGAGGGAACGCCTGCCCTACGCCTATACTTGGTATCCCAGTGCCCTAAACTGACTGTCTATTGCTGCTCCGTGGGAAAAGTTGACGCACGAGCGCGAGATGTGGTAAAAAGGATGAATAAGCTCGCTCGCACGGCTGGTGGGGTTTGGGGGGAGAAGATTTTTCTGCCTATGCTGACGGTTGCTGCTAGCAGTCAAGTCACCCATCAACGGTGTGGCTCACACAGCCCTCCTCTTATTTATACATATTATAGATGGAACCTCTAACCTCTGCTGCTATCGTCGTCGCTACTGTAGGTCTAACAAAAGCCTGGGAAAAAACAGTAGAAAATGTGATAGATCCTTTAACTAAACCTGTGGGAGACTATCTAGCCACGAAAGTAAAAAACTTCTGGCCATTGCTCAAGCAGCACGCTCCCGATACAGCAACTGCTATCGAACTCGCTCCCCAGCAACCTTTGGATATTGGTCAAGCTGTGCTGGAGGTGGATTCTGCAGCGAAGAAAAATCCTGAATTCAAGCTAGCGGTGCTGGAGGTGGCAGAAGCGGCGAAGGCAGACCCAAATACCGAAATTGCTGAAAATATTAAAGAAATAGAAAAAGAAGCCGATAAGCTGAAATATCAACAACCTACGATCCAACAACCTACGATCCAAAATTTGGCGAAGTTAGCAGAGAAAATTGCTACCTTAAATCAAGGGATAATTAATATTGGCAAGCAAACGAATAACTACACTTTGTGACTGCAGTCGCCCCTAGGAGGGGAGGAGGGGGCAAAGTTACCTCCCATTGACTGGCGCGAGGTTTGCCGCGCTATGCTGGCGGCTGAGAAAAAACTGACTGTCAATGCGCTTCTGCACAACGGGGGCGCTGACTTGGATATCGACAAAATCCATGTGCCGCTGGCATTGGTGGAGCGCAAAAAACAGGAGCAGAAGCCGAATGAGGAGATTTCGGCAGAGCGGGGATCGCGCCTGTACGAGCCGGAATACGAGGAAAAGCAGCGGTTTGAGCACGAGCAGTTTTTGCGGGATGTCCTGGAAAAGGGGACAGGGAAAAGCCAGGGCAAGCGGATCGCTATTATTGGGGAACCGGGGGCGGGAAAATCGACGCTGTTGCGCAAAATTGCGTTTTGGCTGTCTGAGACTACCGAGGATTTGCCGGTTTTGATTTCTCTGGCAGATTTGCCGGCGGTTACTTCTAAGCAGGAGTTTCTGGAGGAGTATTTACTGAGTAAATGGCTGAAAGCGGCGCTGGCGCATTTGCCGGAACTGGTGGAAGTGACGGAAGCGCTGAAAACGGCGTTCAAACAGCTGTGCAAGCAGGGGCGGGTGTGGTTGCTGCTGGATGCGGTGGATGAGATGCCGGTGGGAGGAGAACCGCTGTCGGCTATGGCAAGCCAGCTCAGGGGCTGGATAGCGCCGGCGCGGGTGGTGCTGACTTGCCGGCTGAATGTCTGGGATGCCAACCGCAATGTGCTGGCGGACACATTTGAGATTTATCGCAGTTTGGAATTTAGCTATGGGAATGGCGAAACTGCGGATCAAGTGGGGCAGTTTATCGCCAAGTGGTTTGGGGGCGAGCCAGAGTTAGGGCAAAAGTTGCGGCGGGCGCTAGACGAACCTGGCAAAGAGCGGATTAAGGATCAGGCGAAAAATCCCCTGCGGTTGGCGCTGCTGTGCGGAACTTGGAGTTTGTGGCAAGAGCGTGGGGGATTGCCAGATACGCGGGCGAAACTCTACAAGGGATTTGTGGAGAAGTTCTATGATTGGAAACAAAAGGAATTTCCGATTACCCCCAATCAGCGAAGCGGTTTGAATCGGAAGCTTGGGGAGTTTGCGAAGTGGGCGATTGACCAAAAGGACTCTCGGTTCCGGCTCAAGCACAGTTGGGTTTGTCGTTTCCTGGGGCAGCCGGGAGAAGAACTTTATGAGCTGGCGGTTACTAAACTGGCTTGGCTGAACAAGGTGGGCTTGGCGGCAGAAAGTCCCGATGAAGCGGTTTACGCTTTCTACCATCCCACGTTTCAGGAATACTTCGCCGCGCTGGCGATTGACGACTGGCGCTTTTTCCTGAATCACCAAGATCCCCCCCTGCCCCCCCTTAAAAAGGGGGGGTTGAATGCCCCCCTTTCTAAGGAGAGTGGGGGGGAGCTCACCTACCGCATTTTTGCAGCCCAGTGGAAGCAGGTGATTTTGCTCTGGCTGGGGCGAGAGGATGTGGCCAAGGAGCGGAAAGAGGCGTTTATCAAAGCGCTGGTGGAGTTTAAGGATGGGTGTGGCCAATTTTATGGGCTGAAAAAAATCGGCAGGGGGTTTTATGAGTATCGGGCGTATTTCCTAGCCGCAGCTGGGATTGCCGAGTTTAAGGATTGCCGGTGGAGTCAGGAGATTGCGGCTCGGATTGTCAAGTGGGGTTTTGGTGATTTTCTCTATCCTATTCAGGAGGGAGCTAAAGCTGCCTTGCTAGAGACGGAGCGCAACAGGGCGATTGGGGCGTTAGTGCGAGTCATCGAGTCAGCTCAGCATGAATACACCCGCCGGCTCGCGGCAGAAAGCTTAGGGAAAATTGGCACCGGCAGCGAAACAGCCATCCGGGGTTTAGTGCGATTCATCGTGTCAACTCAGGATGCATACACCCGCAGGGAAGCGGCAGAAAGCTTAGGGAAAATTGGCACCTGCAATGAAACTGCCCTCCGGGGGTTAGTGCGACTCATCGAGTCAACTCAGTCTGAATCCACCCGCAGGCGAGCGGCAGAAAGCTTAGGGGAAATTGGCACCGGCAGTGAAACAGCCATCCGGGGGTTAGTGCGACTCATCGAGTCAGCTCGGGATGAAGACAC
>CAZJNL010000560.1:0-4323 GCA_964546515.1 uncultured Oscillatoria sp. | reverse complement strand
GGTCTTTTGTGGAGGAAACCCAAGCCAGCAAGGTAGCGAGTACGGGAGTGCTGCAAGGAGACGCCACTAAGCCAAAGGTGAGTCCGAGCAGATAGGAGCGCACGCCATCGGGCCATTCTTTGGAGATGAATTCGGTGCCGGTGAAGGAGGGTAATTGCAGGGGGAGGGCTTCCAGCAGGTTCAGCCCCATGATGATGGCGATGATACTGACAATCACGGGCAAGCCAATGCCAATTTGGCCATAGACAGAGCCGGCGATGGCGGCGAGGATTCCCAAGCCGGCCAGGGTGGTGGCCAATCCCAGGGAGAACCAAGTGGACTGGGCGGCTGCTTGCAGGCGGGTTTTGGCTTCGTAGCCGCCGATATAGCCAATGGTGATGGGCAGCATGGAGAGGGTGCAGGGGGTGAGGCTGGTGAGCAAGCCGGCGATAAAAATGACACCCACACTCAGCCCGGTGAGGTGAGTCAGTTGGGTGGATACGAGGGTGTTGGCAAGTTGCTGCAGGTGGTACAGTTCAGTTTGTAGAGTTTCAATCATGCTGCTGTTGGCTCGTGGAATGCCCAATCTTGTAGGATTGTAACTTATCTTAGGGTTGAGAGCCGGTCGGGATGCCGGTGAGAGCCGGCACGCTCGTGTCGCTCGCCCCACAATACTTGGCAGCTGCATGGCGGTATTGCTGTTCGGAAAAATAAGAGTTATACTTATTTTAGCGCAACAGGTAGAAGTTCTATGACCAATGTCAAAACTGCCATCTCGCTACCCAAATCGCTGTTTGAGCGAGCGGAATCTGTCGCTGAGGAAATGAAAATTACACCCAGTCACTTGATGGCGCTGGCGCTGGGAGAATTTATCAACCGCCGGCACAATCAACAGCTGCTGGACAAAATTAACGCCGCCTGCGCCGAACCTCCCGATGAGGAAGAACAAGCTCTACGTCGCAGTCTTCTCAAGCAGCACCGTCAGATTGTGGGAGGGGAATGGGAATTAATCAAGGTGACATATTCAGGACGAATTAAGGCTGGTAACAGAACCTCGCGATATGGAGTAGAAGTTCAGCAAACAGCGTCATTGCTAGCGAACGCCGGTGGGGGAGGTTCCCCCCCAAAGTAGCTCGTTATTTTGACTTATTTCCTTTCTTTCCTTTTGGGGAATCAGTTGCTTTGGGTGGTGGAGTTTCCCATTCGCACTTAAAAGTCTTGCTGAGCAGCTCTTTCAGACTGATTACCTTGAGTTTTCCACTCCCGTGAGAGTCACCGGTTTGACTCTTGATTTTTATAATTTCGTAGCCAAGCTCATAAAGATCGTCTTCAGGTTTAGGTAAGGATACGTAACCATAAAAGGCATAGGAGTCCTTAATCTGAGAGCCTTCCTCTCCCTCTGGCATTTCCCAACACACTACCTGCTCAGTCAATATCAACGGATGATTGAACTCGTCAAAGGCTGAAAAACTATATTTGTATTCGAGAGCTTTGTGAGGAGCGTCTTCTTCTACGCTTTTTACCCCACAACTTACAGCAATGCTATCAATCCCAAGGCAAGAAAAGGTGAGAGGGCGCAACCAGAAATGAGCGTAAGGTGAATCAGGATGGACAAGGTGAGCAAACATCGTGTACAAGGAGCCAACCCAGTGTTCTTCCCCAATCTCAGGCTCCACCAGCCACATTTCTTTTAGCTGTTCTATATCCTGCACCATGAATCGCTTTCGGTATTTAATCCTATCCTTTAGTGCGTTCATCTTCTGAGTATACTGCTCTAGTTTTGGAGCCTGATTATCTTTATTGAGCCTGTCTATAAGTTCTCGGAAAACATTATCATTCCTGAGTGCCGTAACAAAAAACTGTTTTATATTATCGACAAAGGTGTCTTTGTTAAGAGTATTTAAGGCGGCCTCAGCCAAGGAATTTCTGTTTGTCACAACATCAAAGCAGCCACTGATCATAAAAATATAGTGCTCCTGCCCACTACTGGTGCCTAGCACTGCGTAATCTTGCAGTTGGGGATGTTCAAATAACTGATTGAACTGGCAAATCTTTACACCCTCTGAGCAGATAAACGTACCTCTTTGATCGGTCAAACGAATTCTAGATTTTTTCTTGCCTTGTCTTCCCAATTCTTCATACTTTTCCAGCGCTCTGCGATTTCCATCAATTGCGAGAATTAAGCAGTAAGTTGTCTCTTCAAATTCAAATGTCGTAGCCGCGCGAGAGGAAAATCTACCATCATTTAATCTTGAAACTATTTGGGGACTTCTTATTAGTGACTGATCCTGTTCATCTGGCTTTGGTAAGTAGGGATACCCCGCCTGCACTTCTTCCAAACCCTTTTTTGTCCAGAGATACAATTTAACCCTATCATTGTATCCTGGAGTCTTTTTAAAGCTTTCTGCTTTGCTAGCTGGAAACCCCGTTGTTTCTGGCCTGAGAATCCTCACGTCTCCATGTCTCGTGTTAAACCGTATGTAATTTTTTAGGTATGACCATTGATTTGGGCGCTCCTCATTCGGGTCGTAAAAGTCTGAAAATTTTTCTACATCAAGACCTTGAACAATAAGCATCGCCCCGCTAGCAAAGTTTGTGCGGAAAAAGTTTTCATTTAGATGTTCAAGGATAGGGCGTGTTTTGTCATTCATGCGAACTAAGTTTTTCAGGGTTTCCCAAGGTCTATAATCTTCCTGTGGTTCGATGTTGCACCGTTCGTTCAAATTGTCTTTCGGGTTATCAATAGTTATTGACCGCCAGCTATCCTTATCCTCCCCTTTACAGCGGGTAATTAAAGTAAATTTGCGCGAGGCAAAGCAAAGCTTCGATCCTTGGCACTTGTAACCTATAGATTCTCCTCGTATTTTTGTGGATTTGCCAATTGAAAAAAAAGCTTTATAGGGAGTTATCCCCTGGCTTTCTTTTTTTTCGCTTAAGCCCGTACCATTGTCAAAAAAGATAAATCCTTTCTCCTGCAAAAGTGGGTAAATCTCGATTCTCGTTGCTCCTGCATCATAAGAGTTAGAGATTAACTCACGGATGACTTCACACGGGTCTTTGCGATTTACTGAAAGCTCAGAAAGGACGTGGGTATAGGATATTTCTGGATGCTGCGACATGGGAGTTGAAACTAATTTTAGCAATGAATCTAAATTATCATAGCATAAGAGTGCAGTCAAGTATCCGCACCGGCATTTAAATTACACGCGACAGGGATTGCCGGCGCTGTAGCTGGACTGGCTATCAGAAACCGGCATTCCCATTCGCGCCCTCAACCGGCTTTCCAGGGAGCGCACCCCCGCCGTGGGGATGCCGGCATTTGGCACAACAGGAAATTACCCGACGAGCGCCTTTAGTCGGATATTGAAGGAGAGCGATAACCCTACCGGCGCTTTTGCCGGCGCTCCTCCAAAGACAGCACCTCAGCGCCGCCACTCTCCCGCGCCACGCGAATCAGCAAACCGGCAATCAGCAAGCTGGCAATCATGGAACTTCCGCCATAGCTGAACAGGGGGAGGGGCAAGCCGGTGGTGGGCAGAGCGCCGGTGGCTACGCCAATATTGAGCAGCGACTGCCCCACCATGAACACCATCGCGCCGGTGGCTACCAGTTGGTGTACAATCTTGTCAGCTTTCAGGGCAACTCTCAGGGCGAGAGTGCCGTAAGCGGCGATCAGCAGCATCAGCAGCACGCAGCCGACTAAGCCAAACTCTTCGGCAAAGACGGAAAAGATAAAATCGCTGTAGTCAATCGGCAGGTGATAGAACTTTTGTTGAGACAGCCCGAAACCCTTCCCCCAAATGCCGCCAGAACCCACCGCCATCAGACTTTGAGTAAGCTGGTAGCCATCCCCGCTGGCAACCGCCCAGGGGTTGAGAAAGGACATGATCCGCTTGCGCTGGTACTCGCGGAAAATGACACTCAAAGTTGCCAGCAGCAGCCCCCCCAGGGCTGTTCCCCCCAGGTAAGCGTAGGGTAAGCCACCGGCAAGGGCCACCAACCACAGCGTCATGCCGCACAGCGCCGTCGTGCTCAGGTTGGGCTGCATCAAAATGCTCAACAGCACCGTCACGAAAATCCCCAGCCACCGAAAGCGCACTCGCCAAGGCAGGTAGTTCCACTGGCCGAAGATGCGGGCGCTTTGCAGCACTAGGAAGGGTTTGATTAATTCCGAGGGTTGAATTGCCACCGGCCCGAGGGCCAGCCAGCGGGTTGCCCCATTGACGGAGGTTCCTATTCCCGGAACGATGGTCAGCCAAATCAGCCCCAGCAGCAGGATGAGAAACCAGTCGGCTATTCCCAAGATGTAGCGAAGGGGGGAGTGAACCAGGATCTTGAAGCACA
>CAZJNL010000559.1:0-4325 GCA_964546515.1 uncultured Oscillatoria sp. | reverse complement strand
TATAGATATTTTTCAAGGTGCCAAAACCGAATAGCCGTATTCGGGAAAGGACGCTTTAAATGCTGCCGGTGGCGCTCAAGGAGCCTCAAGGCGGAAAATTGCCAGCTCTTGTAGCGCTGCGTTCGGCCTGTGCCACCCTATGTCGGGACAGGCGGGACGTGGGGACAGGCGGGACGCCTGTCCTACGCCTGGACAGGCGGGACGTGGGGACAAGCGGGGACAGGGGGGACAGGCGGGACGTGGGGACAAGCGGGGACAGGCGAGACGCCTGTCCTACGCCTGGGGGAGACGCCGGTGCCAATTTCAAATTTCTAGGGGGTGCTGCATAATTCCTCTACCCTCTCCCGATGAATAGACAGAACAAGGAACATCCAGAGGTTATTATGGCCACGACCCTAGCCCTGATCGCTCCCTATCTCGACGAGCGCAAATGGACATACGAGGTAGATTCTGAACATGACCGCATCATCACCGGCGTGAGAGCGGAAAACGTGGAGCGGTTTTTGCTTGCGATCGCCTTAAAGGAAGATGGAGAGTATTTCTCGCTCGCTGCGCCACAGCTGCTCAATGTCAAAGAGCATATATATAAAGGTGTGCTGTTTCAAACTCTGCTGGCCATGTCTTGGGAAATGAAAATGGTGCGGTGGGAGTACAATCCGATGGATGGGGAAATCCGCGCCGCGATTGAGTTACCCTTAGAAGATAATACCCTGACTCAAAGGCAGTTTGACCGGTGCCTGGACGGTCTGATTTATCTGGTAGATTCGGTGGCGATGCCGAGAATTCTGGCGGTGCTGGAAACGGGTGCCGATCCCGGTGAGGCAGAATTGGGAGAAAGGCTGTTGCTGGCGCTGCAAGAAATGTGGCCGTCTGGAGCGCTCACCCATTTGGAAAAAGCGCTCGCCGCTCGCAAGCAAAGAGGTGTGAGATAATGCCGGTGATGAGTTGCTATTTACCCCAGTCTGGGAAAATGGGATGCGAGCGTAAAACAAGTGTGAGGTGCACCATGTGCGAGCGTCAGACTCTCATTGACAAGTTTTCCACTTTTGCTATAGTGGAAGAGCGGAACGGTTTTCTTGTTGTGAGCCGGTGGGTTTATGAGCCGGCATTGAAGCGCAGTATGCAGAGGATGGTTGAGTTAGATTCAGAGGCGAACGAAAATTTTTGGGCGCTGCACTGGCTGAAAGAGGCTGTGCCACTTTCCCTCTATCCCCCGTCGAAATGGCACTTGTCCGCTTACCTGGAAACAGCCTGCTACTGGACAGCTGTCGAAATTTGCCAGCAGTTTTCCGGTAAGGGGTACAATCCCACAGATTGCTTTCAAATGGCCAGAGATTTTGCTGGCAATCCGGATAAAATATTCGCTAACTACGACTCTCGCCGCAGTAGCGTCCAGACTTATGCGCGAATGAAACTCAAGAGTTATACGTTAGAGGAGTTGCGCCGGGGGAGAGAGGCGGAGAAATATTCTGACTGGGCGCTGTTGCGATCGCTGACGAAAACAGCTCTGGAAAATGCTTTAGAAAACTACGGTTTTACAGAGTTGCAGGTTGCTCCTTACCGGCTCGCTTGGCGCAGCTTCACAGAAATTTACACACCGGCTTCTTCAGAAGGGAGCAGGAAGCTGCAGCCACCTAGCGCCGTCAAGTGGGAGGAGATTGCCGGTCGCTACAACCAGTTGCGCGGTCAGTTAAAATTGGAAGCTGAGGTGAGTGTAAAAGAGCTGCAAAATTTGCTGAATACTGCTGTTGATGCAGTCCGCCGGCAATCCCAAAATTCCCCCGCGTCAGCCGGCAGCCTTGAGGTAGCTCTGACCCCCTCAATGCCGGTGCCCCAGCCGTTGATATATAATGATATCAGCGAAGACGACAGCCCGGAATTTGAAAGGGAGCGAGTCAACTCTATTTTATCTCAGAGCTTCCAATTGCTGCCAAAAGAGATTCGGAAAATGCTTGAACTGTGGCTGGGGCTGGGCTTTACTCAGGAGGAAGTGGCTGGCTTGTTAGGCTGGGAGCAGACTAAGTTTTCCAGGCAAATGAAAAAGCATGGCAAGGGGCTCTTGACTCAGCTGTTAAAAGAGCTGGGGAAATATGAGGGAAAGTCAAAGCTTGGCAAGAAGTCAAAAGAGATTGACAAGAAAGGCCAACTGATGAAGCTGTGGCTGGAAGAGCATTGCAAAGCGCCTTATGCCGCTTTCTTAGCTTCCTCTCTCACAAAGATGAAAATTTCGGAAGCCGGCGCAAAGGCACGTCTTGCAGAGGTGCGCAGCAGTTTGCGGGATGAATTGAAACTCTATGTGGAATCCCGCTTGCAGATTTCTCTGTCACAACTCCCGCAGGCGGATAACCGGCTGGGGGCTTTTGTGAAAGACTGGTGCAAATTTTTGGAGTAAAACCGGAGGAAGTTCAATGTTTACAGTGCCTGAACTTATGGTAGAATTTTCAGAGCAGCTGTGGCTGGAGTTCGACCGCAGGGAGCGGTCAGCGGCATGGCCAAATGATGGGGAATACTCTTATAATGCGGCTCGCTGGAATGCTTTTCTGAACCGTCTGTGTCTGACTCTAGTTGTTCCTTGGCTGGAAGAAGAGAGTGGATTGGCTGCTAAAGTGTGGCCAAGTGAGGCGGATTTGCCGGGGATTTGGGAAGTGGTAAATGGTACGGCTGTTGCGCTTGACAAAACGCGCTTTGTGCTGATTCCGAGTGAAGCGCTGGATATTGCAGAGTTCTGCGTTCCGCAGGAGTGGGTGGATATTCCGAGTTGGGCCGGTGACTATTATTTGGCGGTGCAAGTTAACCCGGATGGGGGCTGGTTGCGGGTGTGGGGGTACGCTACCCACGAGATGCTGAAAAGTAAGGGGATATATGATGAGTTGGAGCGGTGTTATTATTTGCGGCGGGAGGATGCGATTGAAAATCTGAATGTGATGTGGGTGGCGGTGGAAGTCGGTGCGGATGAAAGGGTGCCGGTGAAGTCTTTGCCGGTTTTGCATACAATGTCCGCAGAAAATCTGCTGGCGCAATTGAGCCGGCATTCTCCTTATTCGCCTCGCCTGGATGTGGGGTTTGAGCAGTGGGGGGCGCTGCTGGATAATGCGAGTTGGAGACAGCAGCTGTATGAGCGGCGGTTGGGGAAAGTGGTTGCAGCAGCTGTTGCACCGGCACCTGCTAGCACATTAGTTAACTTAAGCCAGTGGTTTGAGAATGTCGTTGAGGCCGGCTGGCAGACCATTGAAGAACTTTTTGGAGCGCCTGAAGTCAATTTAGCCCGGGGGTTTCGCAGTCGAGGCAGTGAATCAGGCAGTCCTGAAGCTATCGCCAATCAAATTCGCCATATTTATACCACCTCTGATGAAGGGCTGCTTAAAATTGCGGCGCAGAGATTGGGGGAAATTGGAAAGGGCTACCCCAAAGCTGTTGAGGCTTTAATTTACCTGCTGGGCAAAACTACTGATGAGGAAACCCGCTGGGCGGCGGCTGAAAGCTTGTGGAGAATAGATCCAGGCAATCCAGCATCGGGTGTCCGAAGGGTAAAGGATTTGGGGATGCAGATAGCCGGTCATGCCGTAGCACTGATGGTAGCGGCTTTGCCCAAAGCTGGAGGAAAACTTGCCATTCTCGTGCGGGTGTATCCTCTGGGGGGCAAGACTTCTCTGCCGCCGGGGTTGGGGCTGACGGTACTCGATGAACAAGGTGATATTTTTCTAGAAGTGCAAGCCCGGGATACTGATGAGTGGATTCAGCTCAAGTTGGGCGGAACGCGGGGAGAGTGGTTCAGTGTTAAAGTAGGGTTAGAGGGGGTGAGTGTTTCGGAAAGTTTTGTTATCTGAAAGCGCTGGCGAAACCCGGTTGACAGGAGAAACTGGGTTTCCGAAACTTGAGGGTTGACAAAGGGCGAGCGTTCCGGTATAAAGAAATAGGACGCTAAAGGAGGGCAATGGCTAGGAAATTAGTTGTGTTTAATTTGGTGGGGGGAGATTTTCAGCAAGGATTTTCGGTGATTCTCCAGATTGGGGAAGAGGGCAGCAGACCCGACACCGAAATCAACGGCAAGTTGCCCCCTGCCCCGGAAATCCCCGCCACTTATGACGATTGGCGGTTCAAGTACCGGCGATTGAGTTTGCGCGTAAGACTGGATAAACCAGTCGCGCAAGTAACGCAGATTTCTCCTGTCCAGGATTGTCGCGATGCTGCCGAAAAGCTGAAGAAGGTTTTGTGCGATTGGCTGAATTCCGAACCCTTTCGCTCGATTCGAGAGACTTTGCTGGAAAAATTGCAGCCCTCTGATGAAGTGAGAGTAATCATTCAAGCTGAGGAGGGATTGCAGC
>CAZJNL010000558.1:0-4330 GCA_964546515.1 uncultured Oscillatoria sp. | reverse complement strand
GGGATTTGGGATTTGGGATTTGGGATTTGGGATTTGGGATTTGGGATTTGGGATTCGATTCAAAATCCGGGCGTCCCAAAAAGCTCACCTAATCGCTGATTTATCAAGTAATTGTTAACCCGGGGGCCAGAAACCGGTTTTCTTATTTAGGATGACTCAGTTTTCTGGCTTACCCAGTACAAGAAACCCGGTTTATTGTGACTTCACTTTTTTTTATAAATTAGCTCTAAGTTTTTTATTTTTAGCTGGCAGCGGGTCTGGCTCTGCCTCTAGGAGTTTTTCTTGCTCCTGCCTGTCAAGTTCTGGCAATTTGAGAAGCACCCCAGCAAAAAGCCAGTAATAGACAGCCACCGGGTCTACATCTAGGGGGTAATAGTAGGTGTTGTAGCTAATAAACAAGATAAACACCCAAAAACAGGCTCCATAGCTCCGCAAACTCCGGTCTTTAACCGAGCGGTAAACCTTGAAAGTAATCACCGTCAGGACTGTCACAAAAAACAAAAACGCCAGCAGTCCTAGCGGCCCCAGTTCGTAGAGCACTTTAGGAAACCAGGTTTCGATCAGCTTCGTGTTGCCAAAGATGCGAGCCGAGTTTGTGGCTCGCCCCAAGCCTTTCCCCAGCAATCCAGCCCCCTCAGAAGTAAACTCTGCTTGATTGGCAATAAACTCCGTAGGGGGTGAAGCATTCCACCGGTCGATAAAGCTCTGAACTCGCTCTGCAATCACTTGGGGGAACAGAGCCATAGCAATCGCGCCGAGAGCCCCCAGCCCCCCCGCAATGGGCAGAAACCGTTTCAGGTTGGCAATTTGGCCGGTGAGAACCAGCAGGATAACGACAAATACCGGCACGAGGGCCAGAGCAATTCTTTGACCGGAGATAACAGCATTGACAAACACCGATGCCAGACCGGCAAAACTGGCAATCTGCCACAACAGTGACGGATCGCTGAAAGCAGAGGCAAAAGTAAAAAACGTGTTGGAAATCAGAAACCAGGCCCACTGCCAGGGAGCGACAAACGTCCCCGGCAAACGGATCATATTCACCTGAGGGCTGAAGACGAGAGATCCGCCGATAAGACACCGGGCATCTAGGGTAGCCTTAAATAGATCGTCTCCGGAAAGATTGCGGGTGCCCACACACCGGCCCGTCAGCAGGAACAGGTACTGGACAACACCAAGCCCGCAGCAGATCAGGGCCAGAACGACGTGCATGCGAGTCAGGAAGAGGAACTCCTTTTTATTGCGGATCAGGTAGTAACCGCAAGTGATCAGGGGAATGTATCCCATAAAAACTTTCAGGCCCAAAATTCCCAGAGCGATGGGCTGATTGTCTCTGCACAGCATGCCCCTGCCGCCATTGGGCAGACTGCTGCAGGCGGGAGCGAACTGCTGCGAGCCGTTAACCAACAGTATCGTCAGTATACAGACTGTCAGCAGAATCATGAGCGGCGTCATCAGCTGTTTGGAAACCACAAGAGGCAGCCGTCGCCGTTTCCACTCCTGAACCAGTGAGATCAGTGCCGGAAAGTAGAAACCATCTTTAGCCAGCTGGAACAGTGGGTTCCCCTTGCCCACACTGTAGGTGATTGTGCCAGAGAAGGGCATGTAGAGGAGGAAGAACCACAGAGCCTGCCGGGGATATTTGAAGGAAAGTACCAGCACCAGCAAGCCGCCCCCACCGGCAATGCCAAGCACGGGCCCTTTGACTGCAAAAAGCAACAGGCCAATCAGTGCCGCAGCCACCGCCACCGGAGTCAGCACCTTAAACAGTTCTTGGCGCTCCCGAGCCGCTTGGCGCTTTTGCGCTTGTTCCTCCTTCTTGCTGAGAGGTGGCTTGTCAGTGCTGGGTTGCTGTTTGGCTTTCTTAGATTTCCGCTTTGATTTCGGCTTACTTTTGGGCATCAGAGAAGTTTTGAGCGAGCCGCGAGCCGCTCTCACATCGATTTTAGATTGAAAACCATTAAACTCGCGCCGGCACAAACTAAACCGAACATTAAGAAACCAGGTTTCTTGAAGAAACCTGGTTTCTGGCAAGCGCGGTCTATGGTGGGCCAACCTCTCCTCACCACCTCTCTTGGCGTCTTGGCGTCTTGGCGGTTTGCCAAAAAGGTGCCCTCAAAACCGGAGCGTCACGCCACTATATATTGCTCAACCGCTCGCACCAGATTTTCTGTCCAGTAGTTGGCCAGTTCAGGGCTGGCGGCTTCCACCATAACGCGGATCAGCGGTTCAGTGCCAGAAGCTCGCACCAAAATCCGTCCCCGGTCGCCCATATCCGCTTCAGCTCGGGCGATTGCCGCTTGCAGAAGCTGGCAATTTTTCCAGTCAAGCCGGCGCTGCCGGTCTTCCACGCGCACATTCCGCAGCAGTTGGGGATAGGTTTGGAAGCTGCCATCGACCAGTTCTGCCAGGGAGACGCCGGTCTGGCGCACCAGTGAGGCCAAGTGCAGCGCCGTCAGCAGCCCGTCGCCGGTGATGCCGTAGTGCCGGCAGAGAATGTGGCCAGATTGCTCCCCGCCCAGCATTCCCCCTGTACGCAGCATTTCGGCTTGCACGTACTGGTCGCCCACCTGAGTCCGCACCAGCTGGCCACCCAGCTGTTTCCAAGCGCTCTCAAACCCCAAGTTGGCCATCACGGTCGCCACAATCAGGTCGCGGGGCAATTGCTGGCACTCTTTGAGCGTCTTGCCCCACAGGTAGAGAATGTAATCGCCATCCACCACCCTGCCCGATCCATCCACAGCCAAAACCCGGTCGGCATCGCCATCAAAGGCAAATCCCAGATCGGCGGCGTGTTCTTTGACAGCAGCTCGCACCGGCTCGAGATGGGTGGAACCGCAGCCGACATTAATCCTGTCCCCATCAGGCCGGTCGTGCAAGCAGATCGTCTCTGCCCCCATTGCCCTGAACATAGCCGGTGCCAGATAAACTGCAGCTCCCCAAGCCAAGTCCAGAACGATGCGCATCCCCCGCAGGCTGACCTGAGGCAGCAGGGGACGCCAGAGAATATCCGCATAATCGCTCACCAATTCAGGCCGGTGGTGCTGGTGCCCCCAACTGCCCGGTGCCGGTGCGAAATTAGCTTTCCCCCGCAAGCCCGCTTCAATCTGCTGTTGCAGCGACGCCGGCAGCTTAGTGCCGTCGGGCCCGAAAAACTTAATCCCGTTATCTTCTGGCGGATTGTGGGAAGCCGAGATCATCACCCCTCCGACAGCCCCAGAAATACTCGTAAGATAGGCAACGCAAGGAGTCGGGCACAGCCCCAAGTTCCAAACCTCCAGCCCCGCTGAAGTCAGACCGGCTCCCAGAGCCATCGCCAGCATGTCGCTGGAGTTTCTCGAGTCCTGCCCCACAATAATCGGGCCCGGATTGGGGGCTTGCGCCTTGAGTACCTGGCCCGCCCAGAAACCAACTTGCATCGCCAAGGGGGGGCTCAGGATATCTCCCACTCGCCCGCGAATCCCGTCTGTGCCAAATAGGGGCGTCGCTGGCAGCCCGATGGCGTTCCAAGCTGGATTAATATCCGTCCGGTTTGCCGGTGGTGCCGAACCCTCTGCCAAAGAAAGGGTCTTCCCCTCTTCTTCTCCCCCTCCCCGTGGACGCGAAGACGGTTGGGGGGTGGGGTTCTTCAGGTTCCCCTGGGCTTGTTCCTGAGTCCGAGCAGGTATTAGTACCATCTTTGATTCACTCCTCACACAAAAGCTCTTAGAGCTGCAAGCCGGTGCGGTCTTACCACCGGCTGCAAGCGCTATTTATTTATTTTTAAAGCGGGAAGCCGTGCAGTTCCCACCCTTGGCTCTCTTTTATCAGACGAGATCGCTCCGCTGCACCGGATAATGTTTGCCTTGCCAATATTATGATGCGGCTATCTAGCAATCAACTCCTGAAAGCACCGGCTTTAACCTTCTAGGTAGCTCAGAGCCGGTCAGCTCCAGGCTTGCTGCTCACAAACCTCCGACTTCTAGAATAAGGGTGGCTGACTCCAGAGATAACACAGTCCAAGTGGAGGGGTGTTAAAGAGCCTACAACCCTGACCACACCAACATTCTACCCCTCTCACTCCCACTCAGCCTACTCAATACCTACTTGCAGGGCGCTTTTCTGGGGTTTTGAGCCACCGGGCACCCACCCGCAGGGGGGTGTTTGGCCGCTGAGCAGCAGTCACGCGCCCCACTCACCCCACCGGGGGGGTGGATCGACATAGCGCTCATCCGTCAGCGAGCCGGTGGTGAGAGGTAGGGCACTAGCTGGGTGTTGTGTATGGCCAATAGTAGTTGACCGTACCGGCGGTTTGCTGAGGTCTGGAGCTATCAAGTCCTCAGGCGGCGAA
>CAZJNL010000557.1:0-4332 GCA_964546515.1 uncultured Oscillatoria sp. | reverse complement strand
CCCCGCCCGCCCGCCTGAGGAATGGGTGGCCCGAGGCCGTTTCAGGGGTTGGACAAGCGGGTTTTCTGCTCGTACCAAATTTCTTCAAGTTGGCCAATTCCATCCGCCGTGTAGCGTTTGGCCTCTTTCGGATTCTGAATGGCCTCCCACAATTCTGTCAGTGCTTCCAGCGTGGTGCAGCTGCGCAGGAGGACGCCGCAAGCCCTCACCCACTGCTCGAGCTGGCGATAGCTGACGAAGTAGCCGCCGCGCCCCTTAATGTGCACCCAGAGGACATGCTTCCACTTTTCCCATCTGATGATCCGCTCCGGGTCAATTTTCAGCAGGTCGGCGATTTGCCGGCGGGTGATGACGAAGGTTTGAGGGTTAATCAGGCGGCGGGGTAGTTTCATGGCGACCTCTGGCTGGCGGTAGAGTTACAATTAGTTGGCCTTTCTTTGACTGACACTTCTATCTTAACACGGCAATATTGGCGCGGCAACACTTAGGCAAAAAATTTTTGTTAAGATTGTTAACACAGCACCAATAGCCAGCATGTAAAAGCTCTGTGCGACTTAAGCAACTGAATCGCCCGCGAAATTGGCAATCGTAATGGGTGGCCAGCCAACATTTTTGGCCCTATTTACAGCAGCCGACAGGCAGTGCCGGCTATCGGGGAATGTTCCGCTGCTATCGGGAGGCTCTGTTTCAGATACAGAAGGACAGTTCTGGAGACAAAGCGCAGCCGTAAACCGGGCAGTCAGGGACAAAACGCCCAGCGTATCTTGACAAATAAACAATTGCCAGTTAGTATAACAAAGATGTAGCCAACTCCAGCAGCTGTGCCAGGGAGCGCAACTGGAGCGGAGCGCCAACAGACCGGCGCTGCCGTGTAGCCCGCAGCGGCGCAGCCGGCGAGGCAGATAGAGATAGAGCGGTTTCGACGGATCTTGGACAAGTTAGGCTGCTGTTGGCAGGAGCTGTTGCAGCTAGTGGGGGACATGAGGGAGAGCCTTTCCCCCAGTTCAGCCCGCCAGTAGCGAGGGAAAAAAAAGAGGCTCAGTTCTGAGCCTCTTTTAGTAGTTAGGTGTGTTTCAGGACGCGGGTGCCGGTGCGCCAAGCTCACCCTCCGGCATTAACCGGGGGGAATAACCCCCACTCGCCAGTGGGGGCGGGTTTACAGAGAAACTTGATTGCCGGCAGACATATGCGGATACCGCGCCCCTACTAAACCTTGACAGTCTGAAGGGTAGACCCCGAAGGGCCGGCTGGAGAATCCCGCCGCCACAGCTTAACAGTTCCGTCCCCACTGCCGCTGACCAGCGTCTGCCCATCAGGGCTGAAAGCCACACAGCCAACCGCAGATGAATGCCCCGTCAGGGTGAAAATTTCCCTTCCCGCAGCCAGCAGCCACAGCTTGACAGTGGTGTCAGAACTGCTAGAAGCCAGAATTTGGCCATCCGGACTGAAGGCCAGCGAAAAAACATAATCCGAATGCCCGCTGAGAGTGCGACAATTTCTTCCCGCAGCCAGATCCCAAAGCTTGACAGTCCTGTCAGAACTGCCAGAAGCCAGAATCTTGCCATCCGGACTGAAGGCCAGAGAACGAACCCAGCTGTTATGCCCCTCAAGTTTCCGAATTTCCTGGCGCGTACCCAGATCCCACAGTTTGATAGTGCAGTCCTGGCTGCCACTGGCCAGCATTTGGCCGTCAGGGCTAAAGGCGACCGAAAAAACGTAATTAGAGTGTCCGGGGAGGGTAAAGATGTCACCGCCAAACAGCATTTGCTGTAGAGACTTGAAAAAGCCCCCTTGCAGCGACCATATCTTGACACTTGTATCAGAACTGCCAGAAGCGAGAGTTTGGCCATCCGGACTGAAAGCAACAGCACGAACCCAGCCGGAATGGCCCTCAAGGGTGCGAATTGATTCAGCCGCACCCACCTGCCAGATTTTTATGGTGTTGTCCCCACTGCCAGAAGCCAGCGTCTGCCGGTCTTTGAAAGCCACAGACCAAACCTGGTCAGAATGCCCCTTAAAAGTGCAAATTTCCTTTCCTGTATCCATTTGCCACAGCTTGACAGTCTTGTCAGCGCTGCCACTGGCCATTATCTGCCCGTCTGGGCTGATGGCCACCGAATAAACTGCGTTGGCGTGCGCCTGTACAGTGCGGACGCACCGCCAGGGATTTTTGGGTTGCGGCGGGGGAGGTGGTGTGGGTTTCGCAAGGTCTTTGAGCACCCCCTCAGCTGACTGATAGCGGTTTTTCACCAAATCCTTGAGCAGCTTATTCAATACTTCTTCGAGTTCGGGGCTAATTTTAAGGCCCTGTTGCGACAGCTGCTCTTGCCACTGCCACCGTCCTGTGCGGGTATCGTACAGTTTTATTGGGTGAGTTCCGGTGAGCAGGTGAATGCAGGTCACTCCCAAAGCATAGAGATCGCTAGCTGGATACGCTTCGCCCCTTACCATCTGTTCACTTGGTGCGTAGCCGGGGGTGCCGCAGATCGTCCCCTGCGCCCCCTGCGCCAAAATTGTGCCGCTCAGCTCTTTGGAGATGCCAAAATCAATCAGCACTAACTTGCGGTCGCTGTTTCGGCGCATGATATTCTCCGGCTTAATGTCTCGGTGAATAACGCCCTGTTTGTGGATAAACTGGAGTACAGGCAGCAACTCACTCAGCAGTTCCTGAATCTTCCTTTCACTGAAAGGACGCACCTTCAACAACTCATCTAGTAAATTCTGCCCATCGACAAACTCTTGCACCAAATATAAATATTTGTACTGGTTACCCTGTCGCTGCAATTCGCTTTCAAAATAGGCAAACAGCGTCGGTATCTGGGCGTGCTGGCCCAGGTTCAGCAGTTGCTCCGCTTCTCGGTTAAACAGCCGCGCCGCTTCTTGAAATGTGCTTCCCTGACTTTGGGGAGCAAACTGCTTGATGACACAGCTGGCTCCCATTCTGTCTGAATCGACTGCGCGATAGGTTCTGCCAAATCCTCCCCGCCCCAGGAACTCAACGGGCCGGTAGCGCCCTCGCAGCACCGGCACGAGTTTGGTGCCGCAACTGAAGCAGAAATTATTGCTGTCAGGATTCTGGGGATTCTGGCAATTGGGGTTGAGACAACAGATCGTCATATTCAGATAGCTACCGCGACGGTTGCTATCTATGATAAAACACAAGCCGGTTCAACAACCAGCTCGTAAATTCCCACCGGCACAACTCCAGGGGCGACTCGCCCGACATTGGTGTCAGGGCGGTGACGCCGCGCCGCCCCTACTACCTGAACTGGGCGGTTAAAACCGGCACGGCTGAGTGATCCCGCCGCACGCCTCTTATATCATTTCCAGTCAATTCCCCCGATTAATTATTCTCGTCCATCTTCCTTTTCCTTTTTCCTCTTTCCTCTTGGCGTTCCTTCACGGGGGCGGTTCATTCTTAAATTTAAATTGACACTGACGCTCGCCGCATCGCCCCTGCCAGTCGCCAGACTCTCTCAGCTAAGCTGTTACGCTTTTAATCTGCTTATCCCATAAAGTAGTCCCACTCCATAACCGCGCTACCATGCTTAATTCGCTGGCATCACACGGAAGTTAACCGACGGAAAGATTGATTAGTATGTGCAAATTCCATGCACAAACATTTAATTGCCACCGGCCAGAAAATCATCCAAAACCGGCACCCCCACCCAGCTGCCGGTGGCGCTGGATTTGCCGGTCAAATCCATCAGCAGCTGCGAGTAAACCCCTTCCCGCAAACCGGGTACAGGCTGAACACCGGCATCAATGGCCCGCACCCACTCGTCGATGACTCGCGCCACCGGCGCAATCCTCCCGTCCGGGAAAACGCGGGGAAACGCTAGCCTTTCTGGCACTTTAATCTCCGCCAGGGGTTCGCCTCCCTGACTCCCCCACAGGCGGAACCCGTGGACGTAATCCTGCTGGTTGTCGCTTCCCAAGATTAAGGTGCCCTTTTCGCCGTACACTTCTACCCAGTGTCCGCGCCCCTGATAAGTAACCGAACTCAGGCAAACCTGACAGGGGGTTCCGTCCGCCAATTCCAGCATCAGGGTGCAGCTGTCGTCCGCATCCACCGGCTTGAGTTCCCCACCGGCAGCCGGGTCCGGTCGGGCGGGAATCGCTGTCAGCAGCTGGGCGGAAAGCCGGCGCACCGGCGCGAACAGCCAGCTGGTGTAATCGAAAATGTGGGAGCCCATAGCCCCCAAAACACCGCCGCCCTTGTCTTTTTGGGCGTACCAGTTCCAAGGACGGCTGGCGTCAGCCCGACTCGACACTAAGCAATCTATCTTAATCAGGCGCTTTTTCCCGCAGTACCCCTCCGACAGCAATTCT
>CAZJNL010000556.1:2948-4333 GCA_964546515.1 uncultured Oscillatoria sp. | reverse complement strand
GTGTCTCTAGCCCGAGCAGGTGCCAAAGTTGGGATGATCGATGCCGATATTTATGGCCCCAACGTCCCTACGATGCTAGGACTGGCTTCCGCCCAAGTGAAAGTGCGGCAAGGCAAGCAAGGCGAAGTGCTCGAACCGGCATTTAACTACGGGGTCAAGCTGGTTTCGATGGGGTTTTTAATAGATAAAGACCAGCCGGTGATTTGGCGGGGCCCGATGCTCAATGGCATTATTCGCCAGTTTCTCTACCAGGTAGAGTGGGGAGAATTGGACTATCTGATTGTGGACATGCCACCTGGCACCGGCGACGCCCAGCTGACCTTAACTCAGGCGGTGCCGATGGCCGGTGCGGTGATTGTCACCACGCCGCAGAACGTGGCGCTGCTGGATTCCCGCAAGGGGTTGAAGATGTTCCAGCAGATGGGGGTGCCGGTGCTGGGGATTGTGGAAAACATGAGCTATTTCATCCCGCCGGACATGCCTGACCGACAGTACGATATCTTTGGTTCTGGGGGTGGCGAGAAAACCGCTCAGGAACTGGGGGTGCCGCTGCTGGGGTGCGTGCCCCTGGAAATTCACCTGCGAGAGGGAGGGGATGCCGGCGTGCCGGTGGTGATAGCCGCCCCAGAGTCCGCTTCTGCGAAAGCGCTGCAGGAAATCGCCGGGCGGATTGCCGGTAGAGTTTCTGTGGCTGCCCTGGCATAGCGCGGTGTAGGGTGTAGGTAATGGGAAGGTGGCAGCGCCAGCTGTGCGCCCGCACCGGCAGCTAATTGTAGAAAGGATAGGGGCAGTCTCCGTGGGTGGCCTGCCCCTACAGTAAGGGTCAGAATTTCTCTTCTCTCATCTAAAGAAACCCGGTTTCTGGTTCTCAATGGCTGTCCGCTGCCACACTTCATCTCTCACTTCTCACGGCTGAAAAATGTTGCAGAAGTTCCTGCTAGTTCGCTGGAAGTCAATGCTGGCCCCCTGGCATCAGGTGGACTGGCTGCTGTTCGCCCTGACGATCGGCCTTACCGTGTTTGGCGGGATTATGATCCGCAGCACTGAACTCAACCTGGGGTGGACGGACTGGTGGCAGCACTGGATCGTCGGCGGGATTGGTTTGGCACTAGCGCTGGGGATCGCCCGCTGGCACTATGCGATTTTGATTCAGTGGCACTGGCTGATCTATGCGATCACCAATCTATCTTTGCTAGCGGTGATGTTTATCGGCACCACCGCCCTGGGGGCGCAGCGGTGGATCACCATCGGCGGCTTTAACATTCAACCCTCTGAATTTGCCAAGTTAGGGATAATTATCTCTCTCGCCGCCCTCCTGCACACTCGCACTGCCTCAACTATCCCAGCCGTTGTGCAAACCCTGGCCGTCACCGCCGTTCCCTGGG
>CAZJNL010000556.1:0-2938 GCA_964546515.1 uncultured Oscillatoria sp. | reverse complement strand
GTTTTGGTGTTTTTACAGCCCGATCTGGGAACGTCACTGGTGTTTGGAGCTCTCACCCTGGGGATGCTCTACTGGGGAAATGCCAATCCTGGCTGGCTGTTGCTGATGGTTTCTCCGCTAGTTTCCGCCATTATTTTTGGCGCGTGCGTGCCGGAATGGGCTGAGTGGGGAACCACTCTAAGTATAGGTACTGCCCTTTGGCGCAGCCTCCCTTGGCTAGTCTGGGTGGCAGCTATGGGAGCGGTCGGGTTGGCCAGCCTGCCCTGGCCGTGGTTGGGAACCCTGGGCGCAATGGGGGTCAACGTGCTGGCCGCCGAGCTGGGTCACATTTTGTGGGGATTGCTGAAAGATTACCAAAAAGACCGGCTGATTCTGTTTCTAGACCCAGAGAAAGACCCGCTGGGCGGGGGGTATCACCTGATCCAATCTCGGATTGCCATTGGTGCCGGCCAACTGTGGGGGCGGGGATTATACCACGGAACCCAAACCCAACTCAATTTCATTCCCGAACAGCATACGGATTTTATTTTCTCAGCGATTGGTGAAGAACTGGGCTTCGTTGGCTGCCTGTCGGTGCTGTTTGTCTTCTGGCTGATCTGCCTGCGCTTAGTGCTGATTGCCCAAAGAGCCAAAGACAACTTTGGCTCTTTACTCGCCATTGGGATCTTGTCTATGCTGGTATTTCAGGTGATCGTCAACATTGGGATGACGATTGGCCTAGCGCCAGTCACCGGCATTCCCCTGCCCTGGATCAGTTACGGTCGCTCGGCATTGCTGACGAACTTTATCGCCATAGGGCTGGTGGAATCTGTGGCCAATCACCGGCAGCGGCAGCGGTATTAAACGATTTTAGATTTGGGATTTTAGATTTTATATTGCTCCCAGGAAAATTAAAGTCCGAAATCCAAAATGATTTAAACTATTAAATGTAAACCAAGTGGGGATGGATTATGATTATACCAGGAGCGGCAGTGCGCGTCAAGAACCAGAACGATATTTACTACGCTTTTCAAGGGCAAGTGCAGCGGGTAAGTGATGGCAAGGCAGCGGTGCTTTTTGAAGGGGGGAACTGGGATAAGTTAGTGACATTTCGACTCTCAGAATTGGAACTCGTGGACGCCACAGCAGGCCGCACAAAAGGAAAATAGAAGAAGTAGGGTGCGTTCCCGACTGTCGCTCACTCGGCAGAAGTGGGGTGCCGTGCCAGACGGGAGCGCCCCTCACACATGTGGTTAAGAGTAAAAGTAGGGTGCGTTACCGACTCTCGCTCACTTCCCAGAAGTGAGGTGCCGTGCCAGACGGGAGCGCCCCTCACACATGTGTTTAAGAGTAAAAGTAGGGGGCGTTGCCGACTTTCGAGTATAATTACGGTGCCGTGCGAGAGGGAACGCACCCCAGACTCCCCCTGTACAGTTATGGCTGTCACCGCAGCACACCCTATATATGTTTGGGTTTCTTGTAGGGGTGGGTTTAGGCGAGATATCTGCCGGGGGCAAATATTATCTGTGAACCCGCCCCTAACGTATAAAAATAATAAGCTCGCACTCCATTAATGTGCCTGTCGGCAGAGCCGACCACAGAGCGTTCCCCACGGTGCGAGCTGGCTTCCCGTAAGGGTGCCTGGGAACGAGGAAAGTTGAGATATAAACTTGAGAGTTGATTAGATATGCGTCTTCCCCTGCCACAGTTTGCTGTCGGCAAACGCCACCCCAATCACATCGCCGAGGTGATTGAAACTGCTACGACGGAATTTTTGGCCCAGGGTCTGGAGCCAGAAGACTTGAGTTTTCCAGAAATGCCCCCCTTTGGCAGCTGGGTGAGGTCGGAGGATGAAGAATCAGGGAATCAAATTTACGCGGTGGTTTACCACGCTACAACCACCCCTATCGATTCCGTTCACAGAGCGCGGGCTTTGGGGCTGTCTCTGCAAGAGTTGCGGGAAGAGCAACCCCAGATTTTTGCCATGCTGACAGCTGAGTTTCGGGCAGTAATTGTGGGGTTTTCGCCGCCGGTGCAGGGGAAGAACGGTTCTAGGAAACCGAGCGGAACGTTTTACCAGTATATTCCTCCGAGGCCGCCACAAATTCACCAAGCGGTTTACCGGTGCGAACCTCAGGAGATTATTAAATTTAGCGAACAGCTGTATTTTTTGCGGACGTTGCTGCAAGTGGAAGATGCGCCAGCCGATGCGCTGGCGGCGGCTGTAATGCGAGGGATCTATCAGTTGCGCAAGGCTGACCGCCAGTGGCTGGTGCAAGCCGGACGCGCTCTCAGTGTGTTGCTCCAGAATGACTACGACCGTTTAAGGGCGATTTTGAGCCAAATCCACGCCTAGCTTTGAGAAATGTTAGAGTTTAGGGGGGAGCTGTTAGAGGTGGGCCCAGCTAACAGCTAACCACTAACTGCCAACAATTATATGGCAGCTGTGCTGGAATTGCTCAATAAGGAACCCCTGGTTGGGTTCGCCATCCGAGTGGCAGTGATTTTAATTGTGCTTGTCTTTTTCCAGCGGCTGGCTGCCGGTGTGGTGCTTTGGTTTGCACGGGTTGAATTTCCTGCAGTCTGTCCGGCGTCGGACAGTGGCGGGTTTGGAAATGGATGATGTGACAACCCTGGTGGTGCGGCAGCTGACCTGTTCGCTGGTAATGCTGGGCGAACCCTAATAGTAGCCGACCGGCGCTTTTTCCCACAGTCGTCCAGCATCTCTTGCCGCGCCAGCGCACTTCCAGCAACAAGAAGTCCCGCTGGGGAGCGCCCGGTGAGGGCGACCGGCATGTTATAATGCTCGTTTCTAACGTTTATAACATTTAAAACAAAAACACACGCCCTCAAACAAAAAGGTTTGCGGCTCAATGTTGTTTTATATCTGATGAAAGCGGATTTTATAAAAAAAAGCATCTAGGCGCGGGCGCTCGCTATGAGGGAGGCGGCGTACAGT
>CAZJNL010000555.1:0-4336 GCA_964546515.1 uncultured Oscillatoria sp. | reverse complement strand
GACTCGCGAAAAATGTACCGCACTGATATGATAACCGCTATATAGCGGTTCTCAAATATGTGTGCTACAGTGGTTCTCTTCTTGTAGAGACGCGATTTATCGCGTCTCCCCTCCCCGATAGAGTGCGACTCGCGAAAAATGTACCGCACTGATATGAGAAACGCTATAGGTGCGTTCCCTTTGGGAACGCACCCTACTGCTGACAAAAGAAAAATCAGAATATGAGCAACTTCTCGATGATGGATTTGTTCCGCACGGAGGTGGAAGCCCAAGCAGCGATATTGAACGAAGGTCTGCTGGCGCTGGAAACCAACCCGAATGACACTCGCTCGCTGGAATCGATGATGCGTGCCGCGCATTCAATCAAGGGCGCTGCCCGGATTGTCCAAATTAATGCTGCAGTCAGAGTCGCCCACGTTATGGAGGACTGCTTTGTCGCCGCCCAAAGAGGAACCATCACCCTAACAGCAGACCTGATCGATGTTCTGCTGCGAGGGGCGGATACGCTGCTGCGCATCGCCCGCGTCAGCGAAACTGAGTTGGGGAATTGGCAAGCAGAACATGAAGCGGAAATTGAGGCTTTGGTGACTGCAATTTCCGCTATTCTGACACCGCTCCCGCAAGAGGCACCCGCCGCACCGGCAACCGCAACGCCAGCCCAAAACTCCCCTGAAGCGCAAGTGGGGAGGGAGACGGGGGGAGAGGTTCCACCGGCACCCTCCCCTGTACTTGAGCCGGTGGCTGTAACAGCAATTCCGGGAGTGCGAGGAGGAGAGGGGGAAAAAACTCAGCCTAGAGTGCCGAACTCGCCATCTGCAGAGCGAGTGGTGCGGATGAGCGCGGAAAATTTAAATCGCTTAATGGGTTTGGCGGGTGAGTCTTTGGTGGAGGCGAATTGGCTGCAGCCGTTTGCGGAAGAGCTGATGAAACTGAGGAACCGTCAAGCGGAACTGTCGAGCCACTTGGAAAAGCTGCAGGAATCTCTTGGGGGCGAGCGTTTGAATCAGCGCAGTGAGGAGCATATGAGCGCAGCCCGACACAAAGCCAGCGAGTGCCGGCAAATGCTAGCTGAGCTAATGAACGAACTGGAGCTATTTGCCCGCCGGTCGGCAAATCTTTCCGACCGGCTTTACCGGGAAGTGATCGCCAGTCACATGCGCCCTTTCGGGGACAGAATGCAGGGTTTTCCCCGAATGGTGCGCGATTTGGCAAGACAGCTGGGCAAGCAAGTTAAATTGGAAATTGTCGGGCAATCCACTAAAGTTGACCGGGACATTTTAGAGAAGCTAGAGGCTCCCCTCACTCAGATGCTGCGCAACGCTATCGATCACGGCATCGAGTCTCCCGAGGAGCGTTTGGCTGCGGGGAAGCAGGCAGAAGGTACGGTGCGCCTGGAAGCTGCGCACAGAGCCGGTATGCTCTCGATTTTAGTTTCTGACGATGGCAGGGGGGTTGATTTGCAGCTATTGCGCCAAACAATCATTAGCAGAGGCATGGTAACAGCCGAAATGGCTGACCGGCTGACAGAAACAGAGCTGATGGATTTCCTATTTTTGCCCGGATTTTCCACCGCCAAAGCGGTGACGGAGATTTCCGGTCGCGGCGTTGGTTTGGACGTGGTGCAGAGCGTGGTGCAGGAGGTGGGTGGCGTTTTGCGAGCTTCAACACAGCAGGGATTGGGGATGAGCGTTCACTTGCAATTGCCGCTCACCCTGTCTGTTATTCGCACGCTGCTGGTGGAAATATCGGGAGAGCCTTTTGCTTTTCCGCTGACGCGCATTGAGCGGCTGGTGCAGGTTCCCAGATCGGAGATCGGAGTTGCGGAAAATCACGAATATTTTACCATAGATGAGCAAAATATTGGTCTGGTGGCGGCGCATCAAGTGCTGGAGTTAAAGGAATCCCCCCCGCACTCAGAAACTTTGCCGGCGGTTGTGATTGGCGACAGGTTCAGCCGGTACGGATTGGTGGTGAGCCGGTTTCTGGGCGAGCGCGATTTGGTGGTCAGACCTTTAGATCCGCGCCTGGGAAAAGTTAAGGATATTAGCGCCGCCGCTCTGCAGTCGGACGGCTCTCCGGTGCTGATTGTGGATGTGGAAGATATGGTGCGCTCAATTGACCACTTGCTCGCTACCGGGCAGTTGAGCCAGGTCGGTGGCGCTGAAAACCGCACTGCGTCAAAACCCCGCAAGCGCATTCTGGTGGTTGACGATTCGATTACTGTGCGCGAAATGGAGCGCCAGTTACTGCAAAATAACGGTTACGAGGTGGAAGTGGCTGTGAATGGGATGGATGGTTGGAACGCCATCCGCACCGGCCACTATGATTTGATTCTTACCGACGTTGACATGCCTCGCATGAATGGGATTGAGCTGGTGAGTTTGATTAAAAGCCATCCGAATTTGAAGTCGTTACCTGTGATTATTGTTTCCTACAAAGACCGTGAAGAAGACCGCATCCGGGGGCTGGAAGCTGGGGCAAATTATTATTTAACTAAGAGCAGTTTCCATGACGACTCGCTGTTGCAGGCTGCGATAGACCTGATTGGCAATTAACAATTTTGTCCGCTCGCGTTCCTGATTGGCAATTAACAATTTTGTCCGCTCTTTGGGTGCGTTCCCTCTCTGTGCGGAACGCACCCTACTTGTCTCCGATGCCCAATGCCCGATGCCCCACGCCCATTTTGTTCCTTGTCATTTGTCGCTGTCTGCTGTAAGTTGTCAAAAATCCAAATTCCCATGCCCAAATTCCCATGCCCCACGCCCACTGCCCCATGCCCCACGCCCAGTGACAGGCTGAGGATCGCTATCGTTAATGACAGGCTGATCGCAGTGGAAGCGATACTGCAGGTCTTGGCTGCTGTTCCGGACTGTAAAATTGCTTGGGTGGCTTGTAATGGCGCTGAAGCTGTCACCAAATGCGCGATAGACCTTCCAGATTTGATTTTGATGGATTTGGCGATGCCGGTGATGGATGGTGTTGAGGCAACCCGCCGGATCATGACCCGTTTTCCCTGCGCGATTGTGGTGGTAACCGCTAGGGTTAAAAACAGACTGTCCAAAGTTTTTGAAGCGATGGGCTGTGGAGCGCTGGATGCGGTCAATACCCCGACTCTGGGCGATTCCGCTGAGGACAGGAGCGGTGAGTTGCTGCTGGAGAAAATTGCTACGGTGCGCAAATTGCTGGGCAAATCAACTCGCCGCAAATCTGAGTGCCGGTCTAAACTGAAACGGTGTTTCGCTCCCTCTCGGACGCCAATTGTGGCGATTGGGGCTTCCACCGGCGGTCCCCTGGCTTTGACGGCTATCCTCTCCCGCTTGCCCAAAAATTTCTCAGCGGCGGTGGCGATTGTCCAGCATATAGACGCTCAGTTTGCGCCCGGATTGGTGGAGTGGCTCAACGAGCAGTCGCCGCTGGCTGTTGGGCTGGCGGTGGAGGGCGGGCGTCTGCAACCGGGAAAAGTTTTGGTGGCTGGAACGAATGACCACCTGGTTTTGTCACCAAATTTGACGCTCAGGCACACCCGGGAACCGCTCGATTGTTTCTACCGGCCCTCTGTGGATGCCTTTTTCCGAAGCGCGGCCAAATACTGGCCTGAAAAGGGGGTGGGGATACTCCTGACCGGCATGGGAAAAGATGGAGCCGCCGGGCTGATGTCGCTGCGCCGTGCCGGCTGGCACACCATCGCCCAAGACCGAGCCACCTGCGCGGTTTATGGGATGCCTAAAGCGGCGGCGGAGTTGGGAGCGGCAGTAGAGATTTTACCTATTGACGCAATCGCACCAGCTGTTGTAAAGCTGTTTGGCAGTCAAGGTAACTGATTTCAGCCGGCTAGTTTACCGCTCGATGTCGGGGGATTTGATTGAGAGAACCGGCGAACTCCTTACCAGGTCAAGGGTTTCGGCTTTACGTCAGGACACAGTTCCCGGAGTTATTCTGTAGAAACTTCAGTATTTTTATCAGTCTGTCAATCCGGAAATTCCGTAATTTCACGGACTTCGATCGTGAGAGAAATATCTTAAAATTATACTCAAGGTGCGTTAAAGGGTTTCTGAAGGTTTCTGAAAATTTTCTAATCTAGCAACTCTAAGCTAATCATCATCTAGCCAGCCGATAAAAAAATCTATCTTTTGGAAGATTTTGCCCAGACGCCCCAGAAAATAAAAGTAGAGCAGCCTACCGCTAACCTCTGTAGAGAAGGAAACTAACATGAGTGTCCCGATTGTCAGCGCCACAGAATCCGCTTCATCTTTGACGGGATATCCGATTAAAGTCCTGCTCATCGACGATCAGGAGATAATCGCTGAGGCGGTACGCCGCATGCTAGCTACTGAAG
>CAZJNL010000554.1:0-4336 GCA_964546515.1 uncultured Oscillatoria sp. | reverse complement strand
GGCGTCGAAAAACCCGGCGTAAACCGCGTAAGTGCCAATCACGATCCGGCGCTTTACTACCGCCACGAAGCCGCTGGCGCGAGTTTGGCCGTACATAGACAGCAGGTTGTCCGCCTCTGGCACCCGCAAGCCATACTTAACGCCGTCGTAGCGGGCCAGATTGGCAGAAGCCTCCGACGGGGCGATGATGTAATAGGTGGGCAGCCCGTAGCGGAATCGGGGGCAAGAAACCACTTGGATTTCCGCGCCCAAGTCTTGCAGCTGCTGGATCGCTTTGGTCACCACCTGCTCCACCACCGGGTCCAGCCCTTGGCCAAAGGTTTCTTGAATCACGCCAATTCGCCGCTGGCCTCTGGGTTTCATGTTGGGCTGCAGCGCTTTGGCGTAGTCGGGTATCTTCACCTTCAGGCTAGTAGAGTCCTTCGGGTCGTAACCGGCAATCGCCCCCAGCAAAAACGCCGCATCTTCCACCGTCCGGCCAAACGGCCCGATTTGATCCAGAGAAGAAGCGTAAGCCACCAAGCCGTAGCGAGAAACCAAGCCATAGGTCGGCTTCAACCCCACCACGCCGCAGAAGGATGCCGGCTGGCGGATAGAGCCGCCGGTGTCCGAACCGAGGGCCACCGCGCACTCTCCCGACGCCACCGCCGCTGCCGATCCCCCAGAAGACCCACCGGGCACTCGTTGCAAATCCCAGGGGTTGGCTGTCAGCTGGTACGCCGAATTCTCAGTGGAACTCCCCATCGCGAACTCGTCCATATTGGTTTTGCCCACGATCACCGCACCGGCATCCGCCAGTTTTTGCGTCACCGCTGACTCGTAAGCAGGGATAAAGTTTTCCAGAATCCGGGAGCCGCAGGTGGTGGGAATTCCCTTGGTGCACATGTTGTCTTTGATGGCCACAGGAATGCCCGCCAGCGGCCCGATTGGCTCGCCGGCGGCGATTTTGGCATCCACCTTGCGAGCAATTTCCAAGGCGCGGTCAGCTGTCACGCACAAGAAGCTGTGGAGTTTCGGCTCTAGCTGTTCAACGCGCGAGAGCGCTTCTTTGGTAATCTCCACAGCAGAACGTTCTTTTCGGATCAGTTGGTTGTGCAACTCGCGGATGGATGCCATGCTTGTACCTTCATTGACTCAATTTCTAGCCCCTTAGCAAATATAGCTGGCAAATGAATCCTGCAGCGCTACGCTTTGGGGCAGAGCAGCCCACGCCCGGAGCCGGGAATTTCTTTAGGGCCAAATATTAAATTCGCACCTGGAATTTCTGATTATAGCTACAATTGAAGGCAGTCAGGCCGGCACTGTCAAAACAGCCGCACGCCGCAGCGCCCTTGGGACTTTGTCGTTGCTCTAAAATAGTGCCAGCCAAAGATTGTGCTCCACAAGTTCTCCCCCGAAGGCAGGCAGCTTGATTATGAAACTGCAATCCCTGACAAAAGTTACTGCCCTGTGGGCGCTCGCCTTTGGCGCGACTGCTGCGTTCAGTCAACCCAGTACAGCTGAGCGCACCACCTTTGTTTGCAGTCCCGACTCTGCTGGCGTCCCGACAACCTACGCTCAAACCCCGCGAGGCCCGGTGCCGGTGATTAAGTGGGTTTCCGACCATTTCAGCGATTCCGGCTATCCCCCTCAGACGCGCTGCCAAATTGTGACTGGCCGGTTCAATACTCTCCACAGCTCAGGCCGGCTGAATTACCTCAGCGCCTCGGTTCAAAACAGTCAGCCCGTTATCTGCGCCCTCAGTCAGCGGGGCGGCGAGTGCACTCTATTATACACCCTCAAGCCCGGGCAAGACCCTAATATTGTCCTGGAACGGCTGCAGGCGGTGCGTCAGGGCGCTGCCGGCCCGCTTTTGGAAAGCAGCGATGACACTGACACTCCAGGCGACGGCACCATCGATTTTAACCAGTACCTCAACACTGCGCCGGTTGAGCAAATCGCCCCGGCACCCCCTGCAGCGCCAGCTCCCCCTTCCAGTCCCGAAAAGCCCAACTCACCGCCGGCTAGCTCTCTATGGTAACCGCGCCCACCCCCCGGCGCTTTTGCTGCCAACCAACGCCTGTTGGGCCATCTACGGCTCCCCCCAGCAGCCGGTCAGATTCCCTCCCGGAAAACTCATCTAAATTCCGTTAATATACTTCCCAATAAGTTGGGAGCTCGGACTAAAGTCCTCAAACTCAGGCATAAAAAGCGAGCCAGCGCCGAGCGCAAACCAGTCTCTCGGACGGGCGCGGGCCCGCTGGCAAACAGCATTTAAATTGCACAACTATGGGGCTATTTTGTAAAGATTGGCTAACTCTAAATAGGGCGACATAATTAAGCATAAAATGGCCCTGAACAGAAACCAGGTTTCTTAAAGTTTCCTGGTTTATTGATGGGGTTTCTTTAGATGGGAACCCCGAATTTATGGCCCTATTGCCCAAATAAACCCGGTTTCTTACCGCTACAGAAAAATACAAAACCTGCTCTCTAGATCGTCACGTCTTAGAAGAGAAGGAACTAGACATCACCGCGCCTGAGATAGATATGTTAACCAATATACATCCTAGCTGCAATGCGGCAAGCTAAGTATAAAATTTTCCCCTAAGATGGCACCTTCTACGGAGAGATTCCCATCTGCGAGGGAGGCCCGTGCAACCCGGTCAGCTTGCCCTTGAAG
The DNA here is from genome assembly GCA_964546515.1 of uncultured Oscillatoria sp. Lineage (GTDB taxonomy): Bacteria > Cyanobacteriota > Cyanobacteriia > Cyanobacteriales > Oscillatoriaceae > Oscillatoria. The sequence continues at coordinate 1,677 of CAZJNL010000554.1, read as the reverse complement.
AATTGCAAGAGGTTTTGTCAGATTGGATTTGGCGAGCGTGTCAGCCTCAATCTTACCTTACCCGTGATTGACGGCATCGAGATCGCCATCCGCTTCGGAGGCAGCCTGATGCCACCTCCTGAACGCCGGTCAAGTCTAAAAAAAGAGGGTAATAAACCGGATTTCTCTGACCGTAAAGACCGCTTTTTCGTGGGAAAAGCCAAAACCAACCCGGTTTCTCAGATTTCGGATTTGATTCGCTCTTTGAAAGAATTGGTATTTGATGGCCCCTATTCGGATAATAAGCACCAGTTCATGATGAAAGAACAGCGCCGCCTAACAATCCTCACCCCTCACGAACGAGACATCAGCAGAGAGTTTTTAGTCAGAATCTTGCGACCTGCTAAAATTGCCCCGAATGACTGGGAACAGTTTTGAGGTATTGCAGTCACTGCGCCCGACAAAGGTTGTATTGCCGGTGCTAACCAGACCTCAAAAGCCCGCTCGATAAATTTGATTACTGTCACTGAATTATATCAAATCCTGCCGTATAACTCTAGATAAATTCGCAAGCCCTCAGGTTGCCAAACCCGGAGTAGGGACAAAGCAGTGCCGCGCCCCTACTTTAGCTCTGATTTTCCCCGCTCGTGAGGGAGGGTGCGATACGGCTCTGCGAGAGCCACCGGCACCCCGGTCGAGCAGAGGGTAGGGGGGTGAGGGGCAGAGAATCGCTGGCAGCTTTCTGGTAAACTTGACATGCATCAAGCATGCACAGGGAGATTGCCGCATCTAACGCCACTAGAAATTCTAGTACAATCTCTCTTTTGAACATCAATCAAAGTGTGAGGATAAACTCTATGCACCGGCTTCGGTGTTTCGCGCTGGCGGTGACGAGTGCGTTCGGCATGGTGGCTGGCATGGAATTCATATACAGCCCCCTGTCCATTGCCCCGCCGGCATCTTGTGCCTGGATTGAAAGGCGCGAAGAGGCCAAATCTGTGCCGTCAGGCAAGCAAGCCCCGGATCGCCCCCAGACTGACCCCAATCCATGCGCCATTGGCCTCGGTTTCGCGCTGTACGGAGATCGCTCCGAGTCTGAAACAATCTCCCAGGACTATCAAGCGCTGGCAGTGCAGCTTGTGGCGACGGAAACCCGGCTTGAGAAAAACAGCTTTAGCCTTTACGGCGACACCAACCGCGACGGTGAGGTCAATGAAAACGACTACCCGGGACATGAAACATGGTCGTGGCAAAAAGGTGCCTTCATGCTGTTTAACAGCGACGACGATGACGGCAACGGCAGTCCCGACTGGCAAGACCGCAAGGTGAACGGCAACAGCGATGCCGACGATCTCGCCAAAATCCACTTGCAGTTGGGTGAGCGGTTTGCAGATGCTGAACTGTTGCTCGAAGCTGACGAGAAATCTCGCCCCTATATCAACATCTTCCAAAAAACCCAAAGCGGATGGCAGCCAGTTGGCTTTGACGGCGAGAACCCCCTCACCTACAGCCCCGATATTGTCCTGGGGGTGGAGGCTAAACAATTCGCCAACCGCAACTGGAACGGCTCCCTCACCCTCAAGGCGATAGCTCAGAAAAACGGCGCTCCACTCGCCTCAGATACAGTACAGGTGCGGGTGGTTCCTTGGATTATGCTGCCCAACACCGCGCCGGTTAAGGAACTGTACGTCAGCGAGC
>CAZJNL010000553.1:0-4349 GCA_964546515.1 uncultured Oscillatoria sp. | reverse complement strand
GCCCCCCACGTTCGGGGGGGGACATTTTCAAAGCCTCAAAGCCCCCCTTTTTAAGGGGGGTTTGGGGGGATCTGGATGCTTATCCTTATAAGGGGTAGGGTGCGTTCCCTCTTAGGGAACGCACCCTACGAGTTACATACTTTGGTTATAATACTAGGTTAACCAACTTGGCTTGCTCCCCCTATCAATTCGCCAACACTATCTAAACTAATCGGAGATTAACAGCTATGGCCCTCAAACCCTGGCACAAAATTGAAGGACTTATCCCCCGCGAAGACTTGCGCGACGGCAAACCTTTAGATGCTTCAGAATTTGCCGTACACCTCGACCAAGTGCGAGACAGTCGGGCACCGGCTGACTACCAAAACCCAGAGCGCTTTTTCGAGCGCACTTACCTCACCAGATATTTAACAGACCTCGCGGCTCAGGTCGTGCGCCGGCTTTCGGGCGAAACCACAGAAACCTCAGCCATCTTCAACCTCTCCACCCAATTTGGCGGCGGCAAAACTCACGCCTTAACTCTCCTCTATCACCTCGCAAAAAATGGCCCTGCCGCTAACAAGTGGGCGGGCGTCGAGAAAATCTTGCGCCAAGCCGGCATTCCCTCCATTCCCGAAGCGGCTGTAGCCGTATTTGTCGGCACCGAATTTGACTCTATTACTGGGCGCGGTGGCGATGACGGCACCCCGCTTCGCAAAACGCCTTGGGGTGAAATTGCCTACCAGTTAGGCGGCGAACCGGCTTTTAATATCGTCGCCGAGCAAGAGAAGCAGTTTATCGAACCCAAAGGCGATGTCATCCGCAAATTCCTCCCCAAAGATAAGCCGTGCCTGATTTTGCTGGACGAAATTATCAACTACGCCAGCACTTATCGCAAAAAAGGCTATGGCGACCGGCTCTATAACTTCATTCAAGCGCTTTCAGAAACAGCCAGAGGCGAGAAAAACGTCGTTTTGGTCGTCTCTATCCCCGCTTCCGAGATGGAATACACCGCAGCTGATGAAGCCGACGAGCAGCGCTTCAAGAAAATGCTCGACAGGTTGGGCAAAGCGATTATGATGTCTGCCGAATCCGAAACCTCCGAAATTATCCGCCGGCGCTTATTTGAGTGGACTCCCAACGCTGTCACGGCAGAAGGGAAAATCATGCTCCCCAAAGATGCCGTCGCCACCTGCAACGAGTATGCAGATTGGGCTGTCGATCGCCGGCAGCAATTGCCCAGTTGGTTCCCGATAAACAGCGCACGAGAAGCATTCGCAGCGACTTATCCCTTCCACCCAACAGTGCTGTCGGTATTCGAGCGCAAATGGCAAGCACTTCCCCGATTCCAGCGCACCCGAGGCGTGCTGCGCCTTTTGGCGCTGTGGGTGTGGATTGCCTATCAAGAAGGCTACAGAGGCAACCACCGCGACGCCCTAATTGGATTGGGAACTGCGCCACTCGATGACCTGTCATTTCGCGCCGCAGTCTTCGATCAGCTGGGCGAAAATCGCCTGGAAGCGGCTGTAACAACTGATATTTGCGGCAAAAAAGACGCGCACGCTATTCGACTCGATGCCGAAGCGGGAGACGAGATTAAAAAATCGCGCCAGCACCGCAAAGTAGCGACTGCTATCTTTTTCGAGTCCAATGGGGGTTGCAATCGTGCGGAAGCCACCGTTCCCGAAATCAGACTGGCTGTAGGCGAGCCCAATCTAGATATCGGCAACATAGAGACAGTGCTGGAAACTTTAACCAGCGAGTGCTACTATCTCACCGTCGGGCAAACCAGATACCGGTTCAGTTTGTATCCCAACCTCAACAAAATTCTAGCAGATCGCCGCGCCAACGTCCAGACCTCTCGCATTGACGAGCGAGTGCACCGCGAAGTCGAGAAAGTGTTTGCCACCAACCAGGGGATTAAGGTTATTCTGTTTCGAGAACAGCCCAATAGTATTCCCAATCAAGCCGTGCTGACGTTAGCAGTCATGGCTCCCGAACGCTCCCAGAAAGAGTCCAGCACCCTCCCCCTGATAGAGTCCATAATTCGGTCGGCAGGAGCGTCAGCTCGGACGTTTAAAAGTGCCCTAATCTTTGCGATCGCCGATTCCGGCACCCCCCTGCGAGAGGAAGCTCGCAAAGTGCTAGCTTGGGAAGATATTCGAGATGAGGAAACCAATCTAGACGAACCCCAGAGAAAGCACCTCTCCGAAAACCTGAAAAAAGCGCAGCGCGATTTAGGAGAAGCCATTTGGCGAGCTTATAAATTTGTCGCCCTGCTAGGCAAAGATGATACAGTGCGGCTGGTCGATTTGGGCCAAATCAACTCTAGCTCTGCTAAATCAATGGTAGAGCTGATTGTCAGTCATTTGCGGAAAGATGGGGATGTAGAGGATTCGGTGAGCCCCCGCTTTCTCGTTCGCAATTGGTCTGGCGCTTTCCAGGAGTGGAGTACCAAATCCCTGCGGGATGCCTTCTTTGCCTCTCCCCGATTCCCCAGATTGCTCAAACCCGATGCCGTCAAGGAGACAATCGCTCGCGGTGTCAAAGACGGCACCCTAGCTTATGTGGGCAAAGCTGCCAACGACCGATACGAACCCTTTGCGTTCAAAACCGATTTAGCCCCCAGCCAAATCGAGATTTCTGACGATGTTTTTATCATTAAATCAGAAGACGCCGAAGCCTACCTGCAGCGCATCACCGATCCCCCAAGGTTGAGCGCCTTGATCCTCACACCCACCCAAGTGCAACTGGAACCGGGCAAAAAGCAAACCTTTACCGCACGGGGGCGCGATCAGTACGACAGAGAGATTGCTACCGGCGAAATCCAGTGGACTGCTACCGGCGGCGCTATGGAACCGAATGGCGTTCTCACCGCAGGAGAAGATGAGGGGAATTTCACTGTCACAGCCACCGCAGAAACCGTCAGCGCTATTGCCGAATTTTCCGTAAAAGCTGCTAAGACTCTAAGCGCCAAAGAAAATGCCACACTGTATCAAGTTCCCCCCCCGCCAGAACTCCCCCCTCAACCCAAAGGGTTGAAGTGGACTGGTGAAATTCCCCCTCAGAAGTGGATGAATTTCTACACCAGAGTTCTCACTAAATTTGCCAGCGACAAAAGGATTAAACTCACCCTAAAAATAGAAGTTTCTCTCGAAGGAGAGGTGTCTCAGCAACAGCGGGATGAAACGAAAGTCTCCCTGCAAGAACTCGGACTGAATGACGAGTGGGAGGTTCAGGAATGAGGTAAATAATTTCTCCCGACGTAGGACCGGCATCTCACCTGTCCAAAACACAACACGGGGGGCGGCCACGGGGGGCTGCCCCTACAGATTTGTAGGGTGCGTTCCCTCTTAGGGAACGCACCCTACCCCCTACCTGTCCCTATCCCCTGTCCTACCCTACCCAACACACCGCTCAATCAACTCTTCCACCCCACTCACCGGCACAATCCTCACCCCCAACTTCCCCGCAACTTCCCCCACCGTCATATCATCCAAAAATCTCGCCTCCCCATGCTTCAGCATCACCGAAGGCAGCAGAATCCCATCCCCCAAATCTTTCCCCTCTAAATTATACAGCAAATCCTCCCCAGTCAGCAAGCCGGTGACAGTAATATTTTGCCCCCAGTACCGGCTGGGAAAAGCCGCCATCTTCACCTGCAACCCTCCCACCTGATTCAACCGGCACAAAAACGGCCCAAACGCTTTCTCAACCGCATTCCCCACCACCCAAGTCAGCCGGCGCGGCGGAGAGACAGCCGCCGGCAATAACCGCTCAGCAGCTTCCTCAAATTGCTTGAGAAACAGCCGAATCGAACCCACCCCATTGCCAATCTGGGGATAATCTTCATACTCAGATTCCGCCGGCAACTCCTGACCGGCAATCAAAAACCACTCATCCGCCAGCCAAGCGCAATTCGACTTCATCTCCCGGCGAAACTTCTCTTGCAAAGATTGCACTTGCGCAATCACTTCCCGCGCCTTTTCCGGAGTCACCGGCACCAGCTCATCCCCTGCCGGTCTAAACTTCGTCAGCCCGGCAGGCACCACCGCCACCGACGCCACAGCCGGCACCTTGCCGGTGTGAAACTTCGCCAAATCCAGCAAAGTCCTCTCCAAATGCTCCCCATCATTAATCCCCGGACAAACAACCACCTGCGCGTGAACTTGCAACCGCCGCTTTTTAAACCACTTCAGCTGCTCCAAAATCTGACCGGCACGCAAATTATTCAGCAAGCGAACCCGCACCTCAGGCTCAGTCGCGTGCACCGACACATACAGAGGAGACAGCCGCATCCTCTCAATTCTATCCCATTCCTTCTGAGTCAAATTCGTCAGCGTCAAATAGCTGCCATAAAGAAAACTGAG
>CAZJNL010000552.1:0-4355 GCA_964546515.1 uncultured Oscillatoria sp. | reverse complement strand
CTCACTCGGTTGAAATCTGCTCTAAATCAGGCGTAGGACCGGCAAAACGCCCCTCCAGAGGAAAAGCGCACAGGCGAGAGCACAGGCGAGACGCCTGTGCTACGTCTTGAAGAAATCTGGCGCAGGACAAGCGTCTCGCCTGTCCGATAGAAAATAAAATTAATTCCCCTAACCGCTTCTCCATGCCACAAGTCTCCCCCGACGCCCTAATCGCCGGCGCAATTGCAGGCTTACTGGTCAGCTTTCCCACCGATACCGTGCCGGCACTGGCCAGCCGGCCCGACCAGTCGGAGCTTATCTTCACCGCCAAAGGGCGCAGCGCCGACAAACCCTTAATTTTAATGGCCGGCTCCCCAGCCGACCTGTGGCCCTATGTCACCGGCACCCCGGAAGAGTTGCGAATTTGGCAGCAAGTCGCCAGCAAATACTGGCCCGGTGCCCTCACCCTCGTACTGCCGGCCAGCCCCCTTGTCCCATCGGCCATCAACCCCCTTGACCCCACCACCATCGGCGTCCGAGTCCCCGACAGCCCCAAAGCGCGGCAAATCCTGGCTAGCACCGGCCCCCTGGCCACCACCAGCGCCAACCGCAGCGGACAGCCGCCCCTACTGTCGCTAGCAGAAATTGCCACTGAATTTCCAGAAGTCTTGACACTTCTGCCAGACGAACACTCCCCCGCTCCCCCAGCCACCGGCGTCCCTTCCACCGTGGCAAAATGGACACAGAGCCGGTGGGAAATCTTGCGGCAGGGAGCGGTTAAATTAGAGACTGAAAGCCCGTTGGCTCAACCCTTCTTCTCTTCCCCCCCTCCCCGCTAGCGGGGTAAGGGGTGGGGGGTGGGGTTCCCCGCATGGCAAATTATAAGCGGAAAGTAGAATTTTCTTGTAGAGACGCGATTTATCGCGTCTCCCATCCCCAAGGTGTTGCGGAAGCGAAAAACGTGCCGCACTGATATGAGAAACGCTATAGAATTTTGAGCTTTAATATGGACTGGAGCAACTGGGTGTCTTTAGCAGCGGGTTTGGGACTGGGCGTCGGGATCACCTGGCTCTCCCACAGATTGCGCCGCCGGCAAGTCACCCCAGACGGCACCCCAGACACGCAAACCCTCTCAGAGCAGCTGCAGCAAACCCAGCTCGCTTACCTGATGGCATCCCAGATCAGCCAGTTCAAAGGCGGTTTTCTGGCGCGGGTGAGCCACGAGTTGCGCTCCCCCCTCAATGCCATCATCGGTGCCCACCAGTTAATCCTCGCCGATCTGTGCTCAGATCCAGCTGAAGAGCGAGAATTTGTCGCCAAAGCCCACGCCTCGGCGCTCAAAATGGTGGAAATGATCGACGACATCCTCCAGGTAGCCAGAATAGAGCACGGCAAACACCGGCTGAAGATTGAGCCAATCCAGCTCGCCGAAGTCTTCGAGGAAGTTTATAGCCTCACCCACCTGCAAGCTGCAGATCGCAACCTCCGCCTCCAAATAGATCCCCCAGATCCCGCAATTTACGTCCAAGCAGACCGGCCTCGGCTGCAGCAGGTGCTCGTGAATCTCACCGACACCGCCATTGCCAACATGAAAGAGGGCAGCATTCATATTTCTGCCTCAACTTTTCCCCTTTCTTCCCAAGGGGAAGGTGTGTGCTACCACATCTGGATTGACCTTCCCTTTCCCACCTTTACTTGGAGCGAGCAGGTGGATTTATTGCAACAGGTGCCGGTGACAGAGGGGCGAGAGATTAACGACAATCCCCAGCTATCCCCAGGAATGATCCTGCTGATGGATCAGAAACTCTTAGAACTGATGCAAGGGCGCTTGGAAATCGTGCCGGTGCCTGCCCCAGAGGCTTCCGAGATTACCAGACTTCAATGCACGCTTCCACTGGCGATTCGCTCCCCTGCACCTGGCTCACCAGCAGCGGATTGTACAGCACCATCGTCGTAGAGGCGTTGTACTCGAACCCAATGCGCTCGTAGAACTTCTGCTGGCGAGTCGTCATCAAGTAAACCCGCTCAACCCGGCTCATCCGGGGGTGGCTCAACACCGTCTGCACCAACTTGCGCCCCAAACCGGCACCTTGATAGTCCGGGTGAATCACCACATCCCAAATAGTACCCCGGTAGATCCCGTCAGAAGTAGCGCGAGCAAACCCAATCATCCGCTCCCCATCCCAGACACTGATCGCCGGCTCGCTGTTGGCGATAGCGATTGCCAAATCCTCGAGCTTCCTTTCCTGCGCCCAAAACGCTGCTAAATTAAACAGCTCTTGGAGTTGCTTGAGGTCAATCTGAGACTTTCGGTCGCAAAACCGAATGTGACTGCAATCTGTTGTTTTTGATTTCATTGTTCCCTAAATCTGCGCCGAATCTAACTTTAATTTACACAAAACAGCGGTTCGCACATCCCCCTAACCTTTGAATTTTTAGGGGGAAATTGCTGTATTTTTAGTCCTTAACCAGTCGTCAAAGAGTGCCCGTGCCCTCTCGAATCTTAGAATCCGACCGGCCAAAAAAGGCCCAGCTTATGCGCTTTACGCATTTATTCATAGCAAAAACTTCAACCGTGGCCTAGCCCTGTTTGCCCTGTCGGTCGCCTTGGCTCCCACTTTACATGGCGGGATCGGCCTGATATCAAATCTTACAAGTTTTCCTAGAGACGCACAATACTTTTTAGGTTTTTTTAACATCATTTTTGTTATGATTTCCTGACATTTAAGCAAAAACAACAAGGGGCGTGTTGCCCCTGCCCCAGGCACATGGCAACACGCCCCCAACTACCGATATATAGAAAATTTTCCCCAACTTCATGTAGAGACGCGATTCATCGCGTCTCCTTCCCATCTGCGAGCCCCTCTCCTCAGGCCAAATATTCTACCCCTCACCTTTGCAGCCAGCGGGCTGCATCTTTGGCGTGGTAGGTCAAAATCAAGTCAGCACCGGCACGCTTGAAGCCGGTCAAAGTTTCCAAAACCACCCGCTGCTCGTCAATCCAGCCATTGAGAGCCGCCGCCTTCACCATAGAATATTCCCCAGAGACGTTGTAAGCCGCCACCGGCAAATTAGTCGCTTCCTTAACGCGCCAGATAATGTCCATATAAGCCAGCGCCGGCTTCACCATCAGCATGTCAGCCCCTTCGGCGATGTCCAGTTCAATTTCCTTAAGGGCTTCCCGCGCATTACCCGGATCCATTTGGTAAGTCCGGCGGTCGCCAAACTGGGGCGTAGACTCCGCCGCATCCCGAAATGGCCCGTAGTAAGCCGAAGCGTACTTAGCGGCGTAAGAAAGAATCGGCACCTCCTGATACCCCGCCTCATCCAGCCCCGCGCGGATCGCCCCCACAAAACCGTCCATCATCCCAGACGGGGCAATGATATCAGCCCCGGCTTTCGCTTGCGACACCGCAGTTTTCTTCAGCAACTCCAGTGTTGGGTCATTCAAAACCCGACCCGTCAAATCGCCGGTCTGCAAATAGCCGCAGTGCCCGTGACTGGTGTACTCGCACAGGCAAGTATCCACAATCACAACCAGATCCGGCACCGCTGCTTTGACAGCAGCCGTCGCTTTCTGGACAATCCCGCAATCGTGCCAAGCGCCGGTGGCATCCCCATCCTTAACGTCTGGAATGCCAAACAGGATAATCGCCGGAATCCCCAGATCGTAGACTTCCTTCGCTTCTATCACGATCTTGTCTACCGACAGCTGGTACACACCGGGCATGGACTTCACCTCTTTGGCGATCCCCTCTCCCGGTACGGCAAACAGGGGGTAAATCAGGTCGCTGGCGGTCAAAAGATTTTCGCACACCATACGGCGAAGCTGGGGATGGCTGCGCAAGCGGCGAGGGCGGTGGATTGGGAACATGGCGGCTAATAAGGATCGAAAATATCAAAATCCAGTCTAAGACTTGTCACTCCCCTTCGGCGCAACAATTTCGTAACGTTCTGTAAAATGCCAGACCGAGATCGGACAAAGTTTGAAAAACCGGGTTTCTCCGAGAAACCCGGTTTCTAAAGGTCAAGCCGAAGCAACAGCGGGTTCAGCCGCAGCGACAGCCGGTTCAGCCGCAGCGGCGGCGTAAACGCTCACCTTCTTGCGGGTTTTGCCCTTGCGCTCAAATGTGACAATCCCATCAATGAGGGCAAACAGGGTGTCGTCACTGCCAATCCCCACATTGTTACCCGGGTGAATTTTGGTGCCCCGCTGGCGCACCAGAATATTGCCCGCTTTCACGACCTGGCCACCAAAACGCTTGACGCCCAAGCGCTGCGAATTGGAGTCGCGACCGTTGCGCGTGCTGCCCGTACCTTTTTTATGAGCCATTTTCCTCTGTGGACGACTTCTCATGGACCTAGTCTGAGTTTTT
>CAZJNL010000551.1:0-4356 GCA_964546515.1 uncultured Oscillatoria sp. | reverse complement strand
GCGGTTTTAAAAATTAATTCATCCGTAAGTATGGGCAGAATTTTTCTAGCGGATGAAAGACAGGTCAACGGCACCGAAGTTAGTGATCAAAGCCACATTGACATTTTCCAACCCTTTAACCAACCAGTGCACCGCGTCTCGCGTAGAAGACTCGTAGTGGTTAAACAAAATGGAAAATCGCCTTTCCAGATAGGGCTTAACTTTGCGGCACAGCAGCACAATTTTCAGCAGCAGGCCGGTGGTGAGCGCCGGCCCGACATTAGAAATCAGGTCAATCAAGACAAAGTGGTTAGGTCGCTGCGGACTTTCCACCACTAAAAAGTTCAGCAATTGGCTGCAAGTTCTCACCAGCAGGAAATCGCTGAACTTCTGAGAATCGCTCTGGGGGAGAGTGTTTTGCAGCTGTTTGTACAAGCGATCGTTAAATTGACGCTTGCCGTATGCGGGATCTATTGAGGAAATCAGGTATTCGTACAATTCCCTTTTAAAAGTGCCGTAGGTGCGAGTTTGGCTGGTGTGGGTGAGAAAACTGTGAGCTAAGTCCCGATAGGTATAAGACCCCTCAACTTTACCCACAAATTGTTTCAGGGATGCGTACAGTTCCCGATCGTTGAGGAGGGTGGGATTCTCCACCGGCAGGAGAATCCGCCCCGCAGAGGGTGCCAGCCCTTTGCGTGCCTGCTGCGCCTTGCGCACCTGATAAGTCACATACTGTGACAGATTGCTCTCAAATTGCTTTTGCCGCTGGGCTTGAATAAGCCGGACGGTTTGCTGGTGTTCGTAAGTGCTGCCCTCAGTGAGCAAACAATGCTCGTATAGATAAGGATACCGTCGAATTAAAGTGCCCAGCGGTTTAGTTTCCGGGCTGCTGCTGGCATCTGGGTTGGGCTTGAGCACTTGCGCCAAACGCCGCAGCGTCAGGTACTGCTCGCTCTGCGCGAACTGGCACACCAGTTCCTGCAAGCGCACTCCTTTGTGGTGCCTGGAGTAAGCTCCGGCGGTTGTGCGGCACCCCTCAAACAGCCCGATCAGCTCCGCAATCGCTCCGTGGAGCTGCGGAAGCATTTGCCAGCGGTTGATCAGAATGTGGCAGCAGCGATTCAGAACAAATTTAAACTCTTGCTCAGCCTGCTTCGATGCCGTCAGCTTTTCCAGAGCTTTTGCCACTTCAGGCTCGCGATACCCCCAACTGTCAATAAACAAGTTTCGGAAGCGCTCAATCAGCTTTGTCGGCGACTCTTGTTCCACCCAGTAGAGCAGGTAATTGTACACTACCTGCTCTTCATAACTGTTTGGCCTGTGAGAATGGTCTATCACATTATCCATCTGGTCTTAGCACCTCCGCCCTGGTATCCGGTCTCTTGCGACCGCCACTTCTGTTGAACTCAGTTTTGATTCACTTCTGAGCGACCCAGCAGCAGACGCTTACAAACCGCTGTGCTGACTGTTAAATAAGTATAAAGTTTCACGCATCTTGAGCCTAGGACGCACACCAAAACTTTTTGGTTCCCAGATGGCCAGCAAGGGGACTCTACTTTGGCTGGCCGGCTTACCTTCCTGTGAAAACCTCAGGCCTGGTTGACGCCATTCAGGGAGCCCGGACAGATGTGAAGCACGCCTTGCCTCCCAAAGGCTTCTATCCCCTCATCCGACGATCGGATGCGGGCACCCTTACTGCCCGATGCGATCTCAGCCGCTACCGTCTGCGGCGAGCGTTGCGGCGCGGAGTGCGCCGACGCATCACTTCCAACGAGCAGGTAATTCTGCTGTGTTCTAGCAGTACCGGGCACCCGCCGCACCGGCAACCTCCCCCATCGGGCCCGGACTCGAGCGCTCGAGTCTGTTCCTCTCGGAGTAGAGGCAGCTGTTGCAGGCTGTCTGGATACAATCAGCTGGGTTACTAATTACACTTTACACAACCCCCGGCTACCCGTAAATGAAGAAACCGTAAAGATCCGCCTGGGAATTAAGAATTTTATGTAAAAATTTCGTACCCCACCCTAGCGATCACCTTCCTCTCTGGCAAATACACTCCCCGACGTTTGACTCCAGAGGCCATAGCATGGTAAAGAGAGAGCGGGTAAAGGACATCGCCAGCGACGCCTGCAAATTCCCGTCACGCGCTTGAGGCGAGACAGTAAATCCCCAAAACGAGACTGAAATAAGATTTTAGATTTTGGATTTTGCATTAATCTAAAATCTGAAATCTAAAATCCCTCCCATCCCCCTATGACTTTTCGTGTCACCTTAGCCCAACTGAGCGAAATTCTCGACGCTACGCCAGTCCACCTGCCCGATGTCGCACTCGACACACCGGCTGCCGGTATAACCACGGACACCCGCAGCCTCAAGACGGGCGAGGTGTTTGTGGCCCTGCGTGGCGAAAACTTTGACGGCCATGAATTTGTCCCCGCAGCCATCGAGAAAGGCGCTCTGGCAGCCATTACCGATCAAAAGCTGCCAGTGCCGGTGCCGCAACTGCTGGTCGCCGACACCCTGCAAGCTTACCAAGCCATCGCCCGCTGGTGGCGCTGCCAGTTCCAAATTCCCGTAATTGCCGTCACCGGCTCGTTTGGCAAAACCTCCACTAAAGAGCTAATCGCAGCAGTCTTGGGCACCCGAGGCAAAGTCCTGAAAACCCAGTTCAACTACAACAACGAAATCGGTGTGCCCAAAACCCTCCTGGAACTCTCCGACTCCCACGACTTTGCCGTTATCGAAATGGCCATGCGCGGCCCGGGCCAGATAGCCGAGCTGGCCCAGATCGCCCGCCCCACTGTCGGCGCGATCGTCAATGTCGGCACCGCCCATATCGGTTTGCTGGGTTCCGAGGAAGCGATTGCCAAAGCCAAGTGCGAGTTACTCGCCGAAATGCCCCCCACCAGCATCGCCGTACTCAACCACGACAGCAAGCTGTTAATGGAAACCGCCGCCAGCGTTTGGCAAGGAAAAACTGTCACCTACGGTTTAGAGGGGGGGGATTTACGCGGACACCTGACTGATAGCGACACCCTGGAAGTCGAGGGGGTGAGGCTTCCCCTGCCCCTTGCGGGACGCCACAATGCCAGTAACTACCTAGCCGCCCTGGCAGTGGCCAAAGTTCTCGGGGTGAGCTGGGAGCCCCTCACCGCAGGTTTGCCGGTGATTCTGCCAGAAGGACGGGCGCGGCGCTACGAGCTGCCCGATGATATCGTGATTCTGGATGAAAGTTACAATGCCGGTTTAGAATCAGTGCAAGCGGCGCTGCACTTGCTGGCTCAAACCCCTGGCAAGCGCCGGATTGCGGTGCTCGGAACCATGCGGGAACTGGGCGACCGGTCTGTTGAGTTCCACCGGCTCGTCGGCGCTACCGCACGCCAGCTGAATCTCGACGCCCTGTTCATTTTTGCAGATGAGGCAGAAGCGCAAGCAATGGCGACCGGCGCTGCCGGGATCCCTTTCGTAGAGACGAGGGTTATCGCCAGTGAGCAAGCTCACGCCTCTTTAGTAGAGCGTTTGAACGAGTTTGTCCTCCCGGGCGACCGCTTGCTTTTTAAAGCTTCTCATGCTGTGCGGCTAGATAAGGTTGTGGAGCAATTTCGCAAGGAGTTTCTCCCCCAAGCTTAGGAAATTTTGGGTGCGGGGATGGTTTTTATGGTTCCCAGGATCTGCCTGGGAACAAAGGTTCAGAGGCAGAGCCTCCTGCCGCTCTTACCGCATCTTTTCTCCAGTCTCCACTCTCGATCTCTCGCCCCAAAGCGCGAATCGAATCGAATCGGGGCTGCTGCCTGTAAACGAGTTTAGCACCGTTTGCAGTTAGGGGTTTATCCCGAACTGCGTTCTTTCACAAACTCTCAGGTTTTTTCGTCGCCAGCGTATGAACTTTACCCGAAGAAACTTCAATAAACGTGCTGTCCAGCTGGTGCTGGCCGGTGCGATAACTCCTGCATTGTTAAAACAATTTCAGGAGCGAGTTGTTGCAGAGAATCCTGTCCAAGGGAATCCGCTCATCAGTCCTGACCTTTCAGAAACTGTCAGCGGTAAAATGAACGATATCCTCGCTTCCCTCACCCCAGAAACAGAGCTTTTAGTGCCGACTTTTCTGGGAAATGACCAGAGAAGATTTTATGGAAGGGGCACGCCTAAAGGGTTGAAGCTCCTTCATCAATTCAACCTGGGAAGTGGTATAACAGCTTTTAGGGGGTATGGAACCTGGAGCGGTGCGGGGTGGACTGGACAGCCAACCCTCACCAAAGACAAGGGCAAAATCTACCTGACGATTGGTGCCTTCGACCACAGTTTGAGAAAAATTGACATTGAAACTAACGAGGTAGTTTGGCGGTATAAGTTTGACGATATCCTCAAAGGTTCGGCAAC
>CAZJNL010000550.1:0-4358 GCA_964546515.1 uncultured Oscillatoria sp. | reverse complement strand
TCTTTGAGAGCAAGCGAGATGCCTTGTCCATTACTGAGCTGTCCATTGCTATATCCTATAATTGTAAAGCACCGGCAGCGAGTGCCCCTACTGCAGAATCGCCAGCTTAAGACATTTCATCTGGGGAAAATCGCGCTCAATAATTTCAATAACCCGCTCTTGACTTTGTTCCTCTTTTACGATAAACTGCGCGGAGCCATCGCCCTGAGATCCAACACCCTTTCCTCCCAGAATGTGTGGCTGAATTGGAGGATAATTGAGGAGTTGGTGCAAGACAGGAGCCGTCAGTTGCGACGGGCAAGCCGGTGCGAGATGCCGGTGGAATTCCGCCTGAGCCCTGATCATCAGAGCGCCAATCCTTTCAGCATCGCCCTGTTGCAGTGCCTCAGCCGCCTCCAAAGTAATTTGAGAGCTAATCGGGCCGAGATATTTCTGGACATTCTGCTGCACTGCGTCAGTAGCGAAAGGATAGCACTGATTCAGGCTGCTGAGAATTGCCTTAGTATCCTTACCGGCACCCAAATCCACAATAACAAAAAACAAATCCTGCGGCACATTTAGATCGATAACATCAGTGCGGTCGCCATCAAAAGTCATCAGAATGGGCCGGTTGCCGTAAGCGCAAGCCTGATCCATGCGACCGCAGCGGGAAGGAGTCGCAATCTCGCCCAAATAGGCAAACTCCATTTCGCCCCGCACCGTCATTTTTAGATCGTACAAGCGATTGAAAGCGCGAGCCACCAGGACACAGATAGCAGCGCTAGACGACAGACCTTTTTTCACCGGCAAATCCGTCAGGTAATTGTCAATTTCCAGTCCCCCCACATGGAAGTGAGTGAGAAATTGATAGGCGACACCGGCAGCATAGCTGAAAAAACCGCCCTTTTCCGCTTCCGCAAGCAGCGCCGGTCTTTCCATAGGAAGCGCCACCGATTTTTGTAGGGCAGGCATCTTGCCTGTGCCCATATCCTGCGAGCCCTCATTCAGGGAAGCGCGAAGAATCAGGTGAGTTGGGTGAGACTTCACCTCAGCATAAAGCCCCTGATTCGTGCCGGCAATCAGAGTGCAGCCCTTTTCCAAATCGGGATTGAGCCGGCGGTAGCCCCCCGCCCAGTCACTGTGTTCCCCAAACAGACAGAGCCGGCCCGGGACAAAAAGTTTCATCATTCCCCCCCCACGACCGCACATTTTAAGCGAAAATATACGGAATTTGCCACTTCGATAATTCCTCTCTCACTCTCCCCTTCTTCCCTTGGCGCTCCTTCACGGCGGCGGTTCAATTAAATCTTTTTAAACCCTGATTTCTCCACCCGCTTCTCCCATACTTTTTGCAAAAACTACGCTCCCAAGTGCCTAACCCAATCCTCATGGCGACCGCTCAGTAAGTCTTTCCCCCAAGTTTAAGAAACCAGGTTTATTCAAGCAACCTGGTTGTCCCGGACAGTCAGCCCTAACAAAATCTCTTCTTTTCCTCCCTGCCCCCTCGTTCGAGCGGTTAATAAAATTATTATTACGGACTGGCGCAGCGGGACTAATCTCAATCTGACTGAGAGGGTGCGCCCTTGTAAGAAGCCAGCACATCGGGGTTATTTGGCACCTCTCCCACCCCATTCCAATCGATTACTTCTATCTGGGAACCGCAGGATTGCAATAATTCAGCACACTGCCTGTACATAGGCCGACCGTGCGCAGCCAAAAATATTTTTGGATGCTCCCGCTCCAGCAAAGACTTGGCACCGGCTAAAGCCCGCGCCTCACCTCCCTCAATATCCATTTTGATGCAGTCTGGTAGGGGGATTTGACCGCTGGCAATCAGTTCATCCAGACTCACTGTATTGACTTGCACCTCCCCCTCTGATGAGAGAAATCCCTGATAGCCGCTAGCACTGTCTTTAAAGAATGCCACCCCACTGCTATTGGAAACAGCCGCCTCAATCACGGTGACATTTTTTATGCTGTTTAGTGCTAGGTGTTCCTTCAGGTAGAATACATTTCTCGGCAGGGGTTCAAAGGCGAAAACCCTGCCGGTGGGGCCAACAATAACCGAAGCCAAAAGCGTGTAGAAACCGGCCTGCGCCCCGATGTCGAAGACCGTGTCCCCCGGCTTTACCATTTTTTCAAAAATAATCTGCTTTTCGTATTCATAAGTTCCCAGCCAGCATCCGTGCCTGCCGGCTTTGACTGTCCACCGTTTGCCTCTTATCTTGCCCCGCAAAATTGGCATCTTCATATCGGGCGGTATTAACCTCAAGGGCAAGCGCAGCAACTGCCCCACAAATGTTTTCGGTGAAATTCTTTCAAAATCCATTTTGCCTCCGCAAAAATCACATTCCATCTCATTATGGCATCCTGTCGCTTGAAAAAGCCATCCAAAACGCCCAACTTTAAAATCCGGTTGATTCCTGCATGAATTGATTGCACTCGCCCCACCGGCGGCCTTTTAAAACAGACCTTAACGCCGCTCCCCGCCATATAGAATAATAACTGTTCAAACGACTTTATGGCGTGCCGGCCAAAATTTCCCGGTAAGCTCCCACAGTTTGTTGCGCGATAGCATCCCAACTGTAATTCTTCAAAGCGTATTCCCTCCCGTTCAATCCCCGCCGGTGTAGCTCACCGGCATCCCGCAGCGCCACCCTGAGTTGCTCGGTGAGCGAACCGGCATCACAGGAGCACACCCAGCCCGCCTCCGCCTGCAGAACCTCCTCCCAAATATGCACCTCCCGAGAAACGCACACCGGCGTGCCGGCAGCCATCGCCTCCGCCACCGCAATGCCAAAATTCTCGTAGTAAGACGGCAGAACAAACAGATCCGCTTCCCGCAGCAAAGCCGCCTTCAAAGTGCCGGTGACAAAGCCGGCAATCGTCGTGCGTTTGCCCAGGGGCGACGCCTCCACCTGCGCCCGAATCTTCGCTTCATAGTTTGGATCTTGCGGATTGCTGCCAGCCAGAACAAAGTGAAAATCCAGCCCCTCAGCCAAGAGATTTTCCAGCGCCGGCAGCAGAAGATTCAGCCCCTTTTTCGGCTCAATCCGCGACATGAACAGCACCAAAAGCCGGTCAGCTGGAATGCCCAACTGGGCGCGGGCTTGAGTTGCTCCTCTATCCTCTGGGGAGCTCGGTTGGGGGTGAGGGTTTTCCGGGGCTGTGTCGAGAAAATTAACGCCCAGCGGAATCACCAAATCCCGCGTAACCGCCCCAAATCGTTCCGAAATCTTGGCTTCCTGTGCGCTGGTAAAGTGAATCGCCGCCGCACCGGCCAAATTGGGCCCCTCGAACAGCGCCGCATAAATCCGCTTCAGCTGGTTTTTTTTGCGCAAGTCAGCGGGATCGAGAGTGCCCAGAGGGCGCAGGATGTACGGCAGGTGGCGGGATCGCGCCACCGCAGCCGCCGCCGTACTCACCGGCGAAAACAGGGCGTGGATGTGAGCCAAGTCAAACTCCCGGGCGTGCCGGTGCAGCCAGCGCAGCAAATCCGGGGAAAATTTGTAGCGCCGGAAGGGAAAGCAGCGGAAACAGCGCACTTGGAAGCCATCGAGCTCGACAGGCCGGTCTAGGGGGACATCCAGTGGGGGCTGGCCCACATCCCCATTGGAGTCCGTCGTCAGCACAGTCACCTCGACACCCTGACGGGCGAGGGCTGCTGAGAGTCCCAGCACCATCTGGCTGGGACCGCCGTAGACGAGGGAGATTGAGGGAACGATTTGCAGGATGCGCATGGGATTTGGGATCATTTTTAAACCGCAGATGAACGCAGATGGACGCAGATATGCACTTATTGGGGGTTGGGGGATTGTTCTTGTAGAGACGCGATTTATCGCGTCTCCACACCATCTGCGTCTCCCAACAAAACCGGCAGCCGCCAGATGACATTGCTGGGAGATCTCAAATTGAATCTAAAGGAGTTGTTTGTAAAAATCCAGCAGCTGTTTGGCGAGAGCCGTATTTGTATAATTAGCCATTGCCCGCTGATAGCCGCGCTTTGCCATATCTGCCGCTAAGGCTGGGCTGTTCATCAGCTGCCGCAGGCAATTTTGCAGCGATTCGGCATTGCCTTCTGGAAAGACTAAACCGGCATCTCCAATCACATAGAGAATTTCACCGGAATCGGAACCAATTACCGGCACAGAGCAAGCCATCGCCTCTATTATAACATGTCCGAACTGTTCTTTCCAACCGGCAGCGGTTAGGGTTTTAAATTTGTAGGTGGTTTCGGAGGGCAGCACCAAAACATTCATCAAGTTGATGTACCGGTGAACGCAATCGTGGGGAACGCTTTCTACGAAAATTAGCCGGTCTTGTATGCCCCACTCGGCGGCTTTTTCCGCCAGCATCAGCACCGGGCTGTTGGTGTTGCC
>CAZJNL010000549.1:0-4361 GCA_964546515.1 uncultured Oscillatoria sp. | reverse complement strand
GGCGGCACAACTGGCGGCACAACTGGCGGCACCACCGGCGGCACCACCGGCGGCACAACTGGCGGCACAACTGGCGGCACCACCGGCGGCACCACCGGCGGCAATGACAATCCGGGCAAACTGGAATTTGCCGGCTCTACCTTCCGCATCGCAGAAGACGGCACAGTGCTGGCAGAGATAAAAGTCAAGCGCACTGGCGGCAGCAGTGGTTCGCTAAGCGCCAGCATAACTCTAGCACCGGGCACGACTGGCAGCCCTGCAACTGCCGGTGTGGATTTTAATGCCGGCGTGACGATTCCTGTCTCCTTCCAGGCAGGGGAAAGTGGGGAGAAGGCGATTAGCATTCCCGCCGGCACAATTATCGACGATACGGCGATCGAGGGGCTGAAAACCGTTCAGCTGACCTTGGGGAGCCCCAGCATTGCTGACACCATCGGGCCGGTGAATACTGCTACCCTGGAAATTCAGGACAATGACATGCCGACTGTGCAGATCGAGGCCACTGACCCACTCGCTGCAGAAACACCTGCTGGCACTCCCACCGCCCCCCCCACCATTCCTGCCAATCCAGGCCAGTTTACTATCACCCGTTACCTAGCTGGCGGGATAACTCCAGACACGAGTCAGACTCCTCTGACTGTGAGTTACACGCTCGATACTTCTTCAGGTGTGGCGATTAATGGCACAGACTACACCGCCACCCCCGCACTCTCGGGCACAATCACAATCCCGGGGGGCAGCGCCACTGCTACCATTGACATCAACGTCATTGACGAGCTGCTCAAGGAAGGGGATGAGGGGGTGACTTTGAGCCTCAATCCCAACCCCAATACCTACAATGTGGGAACCGCCAACAGCGCCACGGTGACAATTGCGGACAATGATGTCGATACTGTCAAAATCACTGCCATTGATGCGCAGGCGGCGGAAGAAGGTCTAGATCCGGCTCAATTTCTCGTCAGTGTCATCAATCCGATTACGGGAGCGGAAATTCCCGCGAGTCAGGATCTGACAGTGAAGTACAGCGTCGGCGGTTCAGCTACCCCGGGCAGCGACTACGACGCCCTGACGGGTACAGTCACTATCCGAGCAGGCCAGACCTCTTCTGACCCGATTACCCTCACCCCCAGGGAGGACAGCATTGCGGAAGAGGATGAGTCGGCGATACCGACCCTAAAGTCTGACACGACCTATAACATAGACCCCAACAACCGCAGTGCCACAATCATAATTGCTGACAACGAGCCGGCGACGGCGATCGTGTTGGCCACTGACCCGCGAGCTTCGGAATTTGACCAGAATACTCGCAAACCCGGTACTGGCGAATTTCTCATCCAGCGTCTTGGGAGTACAGCCGATTTGCTGACGGTGAATTACACCATTGACCAGACGGGTAGCAATTCCGCCATTCCAGGCACTGACTACCAGGCGCTGTCCGGATCTGTGACGATTGAAGCTGGGGAACGGGAGGTTTATGTGAAGGTAGAGCCGATTAATGACACCGGCTCTGAACCAGAACCTACCTATGAGAGGGTGGATTTGGTATTAAGTCAGGGTACGGGTTACTTGTTGGGGGATCTCACCACTGCCTCGGTGTTTATCCAAAACAACGGGATATAATATTGAGTTTGGGCATGGGGCATGGCGCATGGCGCATGGCGCATTCTTCTTTCTTCTCTTGGCGTTCCTTCACGGGGGCGGTTCCTTCCCCTTACCCAAAAAGCGGTTAACCTGCTGGGTGTAAGATAAGACCTGCGGCGGCAACCATTAAGAATTAAGAATTAAAAATTCACACCCAAAACAATTTTTAATTCTTAATTCCTCGTTCCTTACTTGATGGCTTTGCGGAGTAACTCAACCAGCTGGGAGAGTTGCTCGCGATTAAAAGTCTGGATCAGGGTTTGCGCTGCAGCCTTGGGCTCCGCAACCACCAGGATCTCCTTGGCTCCAGATGCCGGTGCGCCGGCTGCCAGTTGCTGTAAGCTGTAACTGGCAGCAATTTGGCCGGCTTTCCCGATAACCACTAAGTCGCTAGCCAGCTTGAGCTCTTTAATCACAAAGGGGGCGAGAATGCGATAGGAGTGCTGCGGGTGAGAAATGGCCCGCTGAGCGGTTTTGACGAGAGCGGGCCAAGTTTCGGCCCCGGCATTGAGCTGGACTAGGCGGTCGCACAGGGCCACAAGCTGTTTGCGGTTGGCAGGGTTTTCTTTTTCTTTAAACAGCTGCAACATCTGTTTGAGGAGGCCGATCGCCTGATCGCCAAAATTTGCTGGTTGCAGAACTTTCGTCTTGGGTGGCTTGGCTTCTGGGCCACTCACCAAACTGTTGAGGTAATCCTGCAGCTGGCCAAAAAACGGCTCTACCTTTTGCACCACTTGCTCTCCTTCTTCGGCCCGCAAGCCAAACGGGCCTTGGAGGCGTTCCAGCAATTCTTGCAGGGCGTCAAAACCCTTTAAAAATAAGGACTCTACTTTTTGATCGACCTTAACTTGATTTTCTTTGAGGATCTTGAAACAATCCTCTAGCCGGTGGGCAATTTTCTGAATACTGCCGAAACCGAGCATGGCCGCACCCCCTTTGACGGAGTGTGCGGCGCGAAATAGTTCATTAACCCTTTCTTGATCTGCTACAGTGGCTTGTAAATCTAACAGTCCTTTTTCAATGGTATCGAGGTGTTCTTTGGCCTCCTCAAGAAAATAACCCAAAATTTGCTGCTGCTTCCCCGAATCCACGGCAGTACTCCTGAACGTGCGTCTCCTCTGACGTTTTAGCAGAGAGTTGCTCTAAATGAGTGCAGTAAACTAAATAAACGCTGCCTCAATTTTTCGGCTGCTGCCGACTGCTTGTCAAACTTTTTCTGGATTTTCTGTAGGGGTGCGCCGCGCCCCCATACTACCGGCTGAGAATCTAGCGCCACAATGCCAGAAATTTTCCCCCTCATACCGAGCTGCCCTAATCTCTCCGTCTCTCCCCCTCTAAAGCCTTTTTCCCTCTCGGCGTCCTCTGCGTCCTCTGCGGTTCAAAAATTTCCACATTCCTATCCTAGCAACCGAAACGCTGCCGGCTCACAAAGAAGGTCGGGGAGTAGCCGGTGCGGGCGGTGTGGGAGCTGGCGAAGCAGGCAGCTGATTTTGGGGCACAAAGCTGGGGTCGAACTCGCCAATCCGGTCCCCCGCCTCAATGCAGGCAGCCATTGCTTGAGCGCGAAGCACCTCTATCTTGCGGCTCAAGCCGACAACGCACTCAGAATAGCGAGCTGGCAGCAGGCTGCGCCGACAGTTATCGAGCACAGCACTCGCCATAGGGGCTTGAGTTTGTTTGCTGATATCCACGACGCAAGTCGCTAGTTCATCAGGTCGGCGCACCCGCTTGCAGGTGTCGAGGGCGTCTTCTGCTTTAATGTTGGTTCTGCGATTAATTTTCACCACGCAGCTGGCCAATTCCTCTGGATGGAGGGCGCTGGCACAGCTCCCCGGGATCGCTGCTGGGGCAATGCCGGCATTTAACAGTCTAGAAGCGCACTTTTCGTAATTATTCCGGCTCGCTGCCACCGCTGGCGGCACCGGCAGCGACCAAGCCAGCAAGCCGAGCGCCGCCACCTGCAGGGCAGAATGCGACAGCAGTTTCAGTCCCGCAACCGGGATTAATTCTCTAACTCGCTTTTGGCACAGGCATCCTGCTTGTGTTTTGTCCGAGGGATTTCCGTACCCCATGCGTCACCGCCTGCCAACTAGTAGGATTTTCTTTATCTTTATCACATCAGGGCGAATACGTCAACCCCACAGGGGGCACAGAACGGTTGGAATTTCCAGGCGGTACGCTATCACCGAGCATAACCAGTTGAGATAGATAGTATCTTTTCCCAATCGGTATGACCGCCGGCTTGCATCCGGGCCCGCCGGCACCTTCGGAAGATGGGGATTGAGGAAGCAGCTTGCGGCAATTTTCATAATATCCGGAAGAAAGCATACCTACAAAACGGGTGCTTTTTCCAAAAACCATTTAATCGGAGATAGGGTGACAGCCACCTGGCGTGAAAAGCGACCTGAGGTTTGGGGGTGATGCAAAAGCGGGCGTTTCCACTGGCGGCGGTATAGCAGGTTGGCGGCCAGTGTCAACAAAGGCGGCTGGCGTCCGCTTGCAGTTTGTGCAGCGCCGCCAAATCTTCTTTGGTTATAATCAATTCGGAAGGCGGCGGGGGAAGTATTGCTGTCAGCTGAATCCTGGAAACGGGATTGAAACAATAGCGCACCGCGCACGGGAAATTTTGCGCTTGTCCTGCGCAAGCTCTATACTAGAAGGTCTGGGTAAAATTTCAGCAAAGGATACAGAGAGGAAATTACATGTCGCGATATAGAGGC
>CAZJNL010000548.1:0-4365 GCA_964546515.1 uncultured Oscillatoria sp. | reverse complement strand
CCCCTTGGTGTAGTGCAGCGGCGGCACCCGAGAGCGCCGCCGCAAACATAACCTATCTAGAAAGTGCCAATATTTTCGGCTCTCCCGAAATTAGGGTAATAAGCAAAACTTATGATTTCCTCCAAAGCTTGCCGGTTAAGGCATTTCCCATGCCCCACGCCGTCAGCCCCATGCCCAAAAAAAGGGTTTTCCACCATTTGTACGGGAGAGCCACATCTTATCCCTTTCTCCCCCGCCCCTCCCATCTGCGCTTATCCGTTACATTTCTTAAGCAAATCCTCTGCCGGCATCCCCTCTCTATCCCCCCGCCTGCTTCTCTGGGAAAGCTCCTCCTCCTGTCCGGACGGAGTGTAAAATTTGCGTAAAGCTATAGATGTCAATCTTAAAGAATTGCTATCCAACCCGAACCCGCATTGACACAAATTGTAGAAGGGGTTTAATGTAGCAATATCTGCGTGATTCTACTTAAACGGGGTATGCCAGTGTCTTTTATAGAATCCATATCTCTTCCAAACAGTCGGTCAGCTTCCGCGTCTGACTTAATCCGGGACTTTTGTTTGGCAGAAGGCTTCCGCCAGAGCCCGCCGGCACCACCTGCACCAATCCAGCTGGATTTTCAGAATTTGAAGGCTTTTGAGCAGCTGAGTGACCAGTACGCCTGCTCGGGCGTGCGGTTTGAGGGTGCGATTGCCCTCCAGCCATCCAACCCCGCTTTTGTGCCACCCTCAGCCTCCCAGGTGCTAATGCCACTCGTCAACCAGACCGGCATCACAGTCTATTTTCGCCGGCACGCCAGCAGCGCCGGTGCCTTCGTGATTGGCACCAAACCTGTGGTCCTAGTCGCCTTTGACTCTGACGGCAACCTGCTTCGAGAGATTAACACCGGCGCTAACTACCTTATTTCACCCGCCGGTGAGCTGCCCACACCCCTGCCCTATCACCGGCTAGAAGTGAAAGGCACCCATATCGCCAAGGTTGTCTTTTACTCCAATGCCCCCTTTATTCTCGATGATTTTTTCTTTTCCCACTGAGCCGGTTGCCTGGAAAACGGGGCATGGTTGGCCATTAGCCATCATCTTTTGACAGGAAATCCGGGCTAAAGGTTCAGGATTGCAAATTACCAACACGATATAAAAAAGCCATCTCAAATCTCAAATCCAAAGCCCGCTTACCGGCACTGAAATTACAGCTAGTCCGGGGAATTGGTTCTCCCGACCTTTTGGCGAGCGGAGGGTGTTTATAAAGAAAATAGGTCGGGGGTCGAAATGGGGTTTCTTAATGCCACTCGGTGGAAAATCCCAAGACAGCTCACCACCCGGTTTCTTGCCCCCTGCGTGGCCCGCTGGGGGTGATAAACCGGGTTTTTCTTGCTGGCGAAACTCATATTTAAGGCCCCAGGCCACAATCAACCCGGTTGCTGGCAGCAGGAGCGGATCTCACCCGATATATCTGCTACTATTAAAGGCTCTCCACACACCCGCCCCTACTTTTTCTTGATAAACAGCCTCTGATTAAGAAAAGTAACAAAATAGCCGAACCGTCTTGACAAGGTATATCTGTGTAGTATATAAAAGAATTTAAGCTAAATCTCAATCGGGCCAGGTTCCAGGGTGGCCGGCTCTTGAAAAGTATTTCAGGTTGAGGGAAGACACCACCTTAATAACTTTTAGTGTCAGGGATTATTGTGGGCATAAAAGTTTTGTTACTCCTGTCAGGAGTGACAGCATTTATATGTGCCGCCCCAGCGGCATGGGCGAAAGATACTGACAGGCAAGATGGCGGCGCTACAAGGGACGTGACACAGTTAGTTCAGTTGCCAGCCGAGTCAGGGGAAGGGCAATTTCAGCCAAAGAAAGAACAGCAAAAAAAATCCCCATTATTCAAGCGTGGGGCTATATTACCCAAGCTGCCAGATAATTCAGCAAATAGCTTGCCGGTCATAGCCGGACCGGCAGCAGCAATTGCGGACAGCACCTCGCTCAACACCGGCGAGCAGATCGCGCCCACTTCCGAAGAACAGATAAATCTGGGAGACCTGGCTGATAATTCAGCGACAGACGCGATGGAGCAGGTCACATCTGTCTCCCAACTCTCAGACGTACAGCCGACAGACTGGGCATTTCAGGCATTGCAAAACCTGGTAGATCGCTACGGGTGCGTAGCAGGATATCCGGATGGCACATTCCGGGGAAACCGCGCCATGACTCGCTATGAATTCGCCGCCGGTTTAAACGCTTGTACAGAGAAAATTAGCCAACTGCTCGCCTCAACAAACCCCGACCTTTCAGACAAAGTAACCAAACAAGACTTAACAGTTCTGCAACAGCTGCAAGAACAATTTGCCTCCGAATTAGCCACCTTAGGGAACCGGGTGACTTCCCTGGAAGCCCGCACCTCAGAATTGGAAGCCAATCGCTTTACCAACTCCACCACAGTCTTTGGGGGAGAAGTAATTCTGGCACTTTCCAAACCCAGGGGAGGCGCACCCCCAGGAGATGGGAACAACAACGCAGTGTTCACCCAGCTGACAAGATTGCAAACGGCTACCACCTTCACCGGCAAAGACTTGCTGCGCATAGAACTAGCAGCGGGGAATTTCAGCGGGCGCGGCTTTGCCGAGCCAAGCGTCCTCAACACCTACACCGCATTGCTCTCATTCCAAGCAGATACCGGCAACCAATTCCAGCTATCAGCGCTAGATTATCGCTTTCCAGCCTTTAACGATCGCCTCGTCTTCACGATCAGACCGGCAGGCTTCAGCCTCAGCAGCGTCTTAACTGCCAACTCCCCCTTCTTTGACAACGGGCGGGGAGCGATTTCCCGATTTGGAGAAGCCAACGCCATCTTCAAAATAGGCGATTTAGATGCCGGCATTGGTATGGACTGGCTGCTGAGCAGGGGGTTGCGCTTGCAACTCGCTTATGGAGCTAGAAACGGTAGCGATTCAGGACAGGGGTTTGTCTTTGGCAAAGATACTTGGGTAGCCGGCGGCGAGCTGCTATTCTTATTAGGCAATAATGCCCTGGCGAATCTCACAGCTATCTACGGTTCCTCCCCTAATGGCCGGTTAAACACCTTTACAGGAAGCGGCGCTGCAGACGCTTCCGGGTTCATTAACCAGCGCTCCAACATCTATGCTTTGGGTGCCGGCTTGCAATGGCGCATCAGCCCCAAATTCCACTTCGCCACCTGGGGTGGAGTTGCCGGCACTTATGCTGAAAAAACCGAGGCTTTCGCCGCCAGCACCACCTGGGCGGCTTCTCTAGGATTTCCCGACATCTTTGGACGCCGGGGAGACTTACTGGGTATAATAGTAGGGCAGCCCCTCAGCCTAGTCGAATACGATGACTTCTCCGCATCTACCGGCTTGCCAGGGGGCGATGCCTTCTCACTTCACCTGGAAGCCTTCTATCGCTTCAAAGTCAGTGACAATCTCAGCATCACCCCTGGTTTCTTCCTAGTCACGCATCCCGGCAACTACGAGGATAACAACACCATCTATGTCGGCACAGTTCGCACGACTTTCCGGTTCTAACAGAGGGAGATTTTATGAATACTCACAAAAAAATCCCACAGGGGTTTTATTCGCAGCGCCTTTTGGGAGTGCTGTTGCCTGTAGCTAGCTGCTGTCTCAGCATTGCTGTTGCCACTGTCGCCAGCGCCGGGGAAGCTGTTTCGCCGGTTGGGCAAACCGCGCAGGCTAAACCAGCAGCTCAAACCGGCAAAATTCGACCCAAACCCGGTTTTTTTGAGCAAGAAAGAAGGCCCAGATTTGGATTTGGAGACTTTCTCGACTCCGCAATCAATGGTGCGGACAACGCCTTATCGGGCGACCCAGTGCAGAACACCCCCAGTGTCCGCCTGCAGCCCCTGTCGAGAACCGCAGACAGCCCCAGTCTAGAAAACCCCAGCCGGGGCATTCTCGAAATAGGCATTAACTCCGACAGGAGTGATTTCCTGCAAGGCACTTTTATCAGTAATGATGGCAGCGCCAGCCTGACATTCACCGACACCCAGCAAAGCTCCACTCCCCAGAGAGGCAACCTGACCATGCAAAATGGGAGCTTCGTCATCATCAATGGTGTGCGCACCCCCATCAGCGGACGTTTTCAATATAACGGAAGTGGCAACGAAAAAAATGATATCTTCAGCGGCACAGTTCAGCTAATCGATCCCAATAACCCCAACCAGGCTATCTTCATCCAGGTTCCCCCGACTCCCAATCAGGGAAATGACGATCGGGCAAAAGGTCCTGCTAACCTCTCCATAGGGCGTCCTATAGACCGTTAAACACAGAAGATATTCCCCTCGTTCCCAGGCAGAACTATAATATCATGTCCGCTTGCATCGGTTTTGTATACATAC
>CAZJNL010000547.1:0-4375 GCA_964546515.1 uncultured Oscillatoria sp. | reverse complement strand
TCGAGGCGCGTCCCGGGCAAACGGTTGCCATTGTCGGTCGCAGCGGTTCTGGAAAGAGTACCTTGGTGAGTTTGCTGCAGGGTCTGTATTACGCTGAGAGCGGTCGCATCCTGATTGACGGTCACGATATCCGGCTGATTTCTCCACAATCTTTGCGGTCGCAGCTCGGCGTGGTGCCGCAAGAGTGCTTCTTGTTTTCAGGAACTATTCTGGAAAATATAACCTTATACCGGTCTGAATTCAGCCTGGAGCAAGTGACGGAGGTAGCCAAACTGGCGGAGGCGCACACATTTATCCAGGACATGCCCTTGGGATACAACACCAAGGTGGGTGAGCGGGGTTCTCTGCTCTCTGGGGGACAGCGACAGCGGATTGCTATTGCCAGGGCGCTTTTGGGCGATCCGAGGATTCTGGTGCTCGATGAGGCGACGAGTTCTCTGGATACGGAATCGGAACGGCGGTTTCAGCACAATCTGGAGCGCTTGTCGCGCGACCGCACGACTTTTATTATTGCCCACCGGCTGTCTACGGTGCGCAACGCTGACACCATCTTGGTGCTAGACCGGGGTGTTCTGGTAGAGCGGGGCAGTCACAATGAACTGATGGCGCTGCAAGGTCTGTACTATCACCTAGCACAGCAGCAGCTGGATCTTTAAGAGAACTGGGGGCTGAGTCTGATCTGCCCACTTCAGACCGGCCTCCAGTTTTTGTCTCGTGTGCATCTCCCTGACTGCAGTATGAACACGGAGGCAAGGCCGGGAGTGCTTTATGAAAACTTTACAATAGCGGCGAAACAGCGAGATTTTGCCAGAGAAGTTTAAAGAAACAATAAAGTCAGCGACAAAACTGCCAATCTGGCAAATTCAGCACGAAATTACAGCTTAGTATAATTACGGAACCCTTCCAGAGCTAACGGCGTCTATCCGCAGTATCTCTGTAGAATCACGCAAGTTGACTTTCTGGGAAAACACTGAGGGGCGAAAGGGAAAAGGCCAGTGGTTGGCAACCCGAATTGGGATGAGTGAAGTGTGGGAGGGTTCGACTGGGTAAGCAGCAAGCAGTCTCAAAAGGGAAAGGAAAACAGACGATGAACTTTAGCTTTATAAATCGTTTGGCAACTGCCAATCCTTTAAAAGGGTGCGATGGAAGCAATGCGTCGAGTCAGGAGGGCGTTTTGGATGAGGAAAGGGATCTCAGAATGCAAAATCTCTCCTTAAATAACGGCGACGACAATTTTGTCTCTGATGCGTCTGACCGGGCTGGTTCCATCAGTGGGGGTGTGGCCACTCCCGTGAGGGAAATTCCCCACAGACCGGCCAATTTCCCAGAAGAGCGCCCGCCCTCCGCTCCCCAGACAGTTGCTCCGACTTTGCCGAACTGGTCTGTGTCTTTGCAGACGGTGCTGGACAAACCGCCGGCGTCTTTTACCACGCGAGTGATGCTGGGCGGTTTGGTTTTTTGCGCCGCGTTTGCTGGCTGGGCGTGGCTGGGACAAATTGAAGAGGTAGGTCACGCCAGGGGGCGATTGGTGCCTTTAGGAGAGGTGTATAAAATTCACCCGGTTGATTTAGGGAAGGTGGCCAATGTGGCGGTCAAGGAAGGTCAGACGGTTAAAGCCGGCGCTGTGCTGATGGAACTGGACACCCAGCTGGCTGCCGGTGAAGTCCAGCGGCTGGAGCAGCAACTTAAGTCCTTCCAAGTCGAGTTAAGCCAGAAGCTTTCTTTGCTGGAAAAAGCGCGTCTGGAAGCAGGCACCCGCGCTGCTATTGCCGAGGCTGACATTCAGGCTCAAAAAGCGGGGCTGACGGCGGCGAGGGAGAAGGAGGCTACTACCCAGCAACTGCTGGAAGCGCTGCGCAAGCAAGAGATTGCGCATCAAGCCCGACTGAAACGGCTGCAACCTCTGCTGGCTACTAACCAAGAATTGCTGGCGCAACTGCAGGGGGATGCCCGAGCGGCGTCTGGGCGATTGCAGCGGCTCAAACCTCTGGCTGGCACTTCCGAAGAACTGAAGAAGCAACTGCAGGCGGATGTTGAGGCGGCTGCGGAGCGAGTGGAGCGGTTAAAACCGCTGGTGTCAGAGGGGGCGATCGCCAAAGAATACTTGTTTCAAGCGGAGCAAACTCTGCGCGACCGGCAAAGCGCGATTACAAGAAATGAATTGCAAGAGGGCGCGAGTCTGAAGGAACAGCTGTTTCAAGCGGAGCAAGGTTTGAGCAGCGCGACTCGTGCGATTACCGAAACTCAGTTGCAAGAGAGTACGAGCTTGAAGGAGCAGCTGTTTCAAGCGGAGCAAGCTCTGCGCGACTGCCGGCAGTCGATCACTCAAACGGAGGGTGAAGCTCAGCAAGCGAAAGCGCAAGCCGAGCAGCTGCAGGCTGTGGTTAGCCAGAAGCAAGCGGAGGCGCGACGGATTCAAATAGAGGCGCAGCAGCAGATGCAGCAGCTGGAAGTTGAATTGACTGAGCTGAAAGCCAAAAATGCTGAAACGCAAAATCTGCTCAACAGTGCGAATGTAAAGCTGAAGGAAAGGGTTTTGAAAGCGCCGGTGGATGGGGTGGTGCTGTCGCTCAATGTCAGCAAACTGGGCGAAGTGGTGCAACCGGCACAAACGGTGGCAGAAATGGCACCCTCAGGCTCGCCGCTGGTTCTGAAAGCGGTTCTGCCGAATCAAGAAGCGGGCTTTGTGAAGACTGGTATGGAGGTGAAAGTGAAATTAGACGCTTATCCCTATCAGGATTACGGAATTGTTCAAGGCAAGGTGACTTCTATCTCTCCGGACGCAAAACCGGATGAAAAATTGGGTGAGGTTTATGAAGTGAAGGTGACTCTGGAGCGTAACTATGTGAAAAACGAAAGTCAAAAGGTTGATTTTAAGGCGGGTCAAACCGCTACTGCGGATATTATCATCCGCCGCCGCCGGATTGCAGATGTCTTTTTAGAGCCTATCAGGCAGCTGCAAAAGGGTGGCCTCGACTTGTAAGCCAAACGTCTTTTAATTTGCTCGCGCCCAATCATTCTTGAGGTGGATTACGAATAAGCGCCATGCAAATTATAGGGATAACAACTTGTCATTTCAGCGGAATTATTAGGAGATAAGATCATGTATTCGCAATCTTCGTACTCCAGTCAAAAAATGGACAAAGCGATGAATATTGACCAGTTCAATCAGGTAGTGGACGCCATCCTGGCGGGGAAGTATTCTTGGGCTTGTGTGCTAATTTTGCGTTTTGCCGGGTATAATCCTCTGCACTACATTCCCTACCGGACTTACAACAGGCTGATCAAAGACAACGCCCAGGTTAACAAACAGAATGCGGATAAAAACAATATAAACACCAACAGCCAAGGAACTGCCAGCCGAGCGGCGGACACCCGCCAGAAGGTTTCAGCACGATTAGGGATCTGAGCGACATGGAGAATGTTACGCGCCACTCGTCACGCAGCGGCATGACTCTGGACGATCCTTGACTCTACGTTGCGTTCGTGCTGCATCCAGCTGTTTCGGGTTCGGCTTGAGGGCGGTCAGGTTTTCAAACTTTGCTCAACCTTTGATCAACGCTTATTATTGGCCAGTTCTGCCTCGTTGCTTGCTGTGACGGGGCTGTTTTTTTTTAGATTGTCCGCTCCGGGCGCTCGCAATTGGCCCGCCCCTGCAACCGCTCTGCGCCGGCTACCCACCAGAGGAGAGGGGGAGAGGGGAAAAGGGCAAAATGGCAACACTGCCCCGCTCAGTCAAGATACATTAGTATCACAGTCACCTCAGAACTATTGCAAATCTAGGAGACGGAGAAAACATGATTATCTCGGATTTAGAGGCTTCTGGACTGATGCCTGAAGAGACCGGCGTTTTAGGGGGCCGGTCTGGAGTTGGTGTTGGTGTCTTTGGAGAGGCATTCGGCCAATCCACCAGCACGAGCGCTGAGACTTTCAGCTTTTCCAAAGATTTACCATTCGGCGGTTCTATAGCTTTCGGCTTTGGAAATGTTTTTGCTTTTGCATACACTCCCCCTTCACTTCCTTAAGAAATGTTGATTATAAAATCGCTTGATTTGCGCTGTTAATCCAGTAAGCTGAAGGCAGTCTGAAGACCAGTAGTAAAGGATCTATTAGCAGCCGAGCGACTGGCGCAAGTTTACCCCGATACAAATTGCTGACGCTGGTTATCTGGAATGGATTGGCTAGCAACAAACCCAGAGAAAGGGTGGGAAATCTAGTCGCTCATATAGAAGCTTGTAAATCCAGTAAACAGTAGCGTTCCCCAGTAACGCACCCTACCCCACAGAGATTTACTTGAGCGGGATGCTTCCGAGTCACCCCGACAATAGCTCCTTACCAGTTCTTTTTATCTAAAAGAACCGGTTTTTTGTTTCAC
>CAZJNL010000546.1:0-4388 GCA_964546515.1 uncultured Oscillatoria sp. | reverse complement strand
GGCCATATTGCTAAGGCTGAGAAGGCGCTCAAGGAACAGTTAAAACTCGTGGATGTGGTGCTGGAGGTGCGGGATGCCCGCATTCCTCTGGCGACGCACCACCCGCAAGTGCCCCAGTGGGTGGGAGGTAAGGCGCGGGTGCTGGTTGTCAACCGGCTCGATATGATTTCCCCACCGGCACGCCAGCGCTGGGAGGAGTGGTTCCGGGCGCAGGGAGAAACGCCCTATTTCACCAACTCACAAAACGGTCAAGGTGTCAAGGCGGTGGCGAAGGCGGCTCAGGCTGCCGGTGTGGCGGTGAACCGCAAGCGGGGCGAGCGGGGGATGTTGCCCAGGGCGGTGCGTGCGGTGGTGATTGGGTTTCCTAATGTGGGTAAATCGGCACTGATTAACCGGCTGTTGAACCGGCGCGTGGTGGAAAGTGCGGCTCGTGCCGGTGTGACGCGCCAGTTGCGCTGGGTGCGGATTTCTGAGGAGATTGAGTTGCTGGATGCGCCGGGGGTGATTCCGGTGAAGATTGAGAGTCAGGAAAATGCGATGAAGTTGGCGATTTGTGATGATATTGGCGAGGCGTCTTACGATAATTATTTGGTGGCTGCTGAGCTGGTGGATTTGCTGACTTATTTGGAGGCTACGAGTCAGGGGGTGGTGTCGCTGGAGCTGTTAAAGTCGCGCTATGATTTAGACGCGATATCGATGACGGGTGAGGAGTACCTGCAAGCTGTGGCTCGCTTGAACTATAAGGGAGATTTGGAGCGGGCGTCGCGCCAGTTGCTGACTGATTTTCGCAAGGGTTTGCTGGGGGCGATTCCCCTGGAGTTGCCGCCGGTTTAGTGGGGGGATTACGCTGTGACAGGCATCTTGCCTGTGGTGATGTCTTTGAGGGCAGGCGTTAGCGCAGCGGCGCGTTAGCGCGACGCCTGCCCTACGGGTTGTTTGTGCTAACGCTGTAGGACAGGCATCTTGCCTGTCCCAATGCCTATTTTATCTGTGGCACAATCAGTATTAGCGAGAGTGCGAGGCGGAAAGCAGATGCTAGGACAAACAATCGGCGGGCGTTACCACATTATCGAACATTTGGGAAGAGGGGGGTTTGGCCAGACCTATCTGGCAGAAGACCGGCAGATGCCGGCACACCCCCGGTGCGTCGTTAAGCAACTCAAACCTCTGTCTGCAAAGCCGGCTGTTTTGCAAATCGCGAGCCGGTTATTTAATAAGGAAGCGGAAGTCCTGTACAAGTTGGGAAGTCACGACCAAATCCCGCGACTTCTGGCTCACTTTGAGGAAAATCAGGAATTCTATTTAGTTCAAGAATTCGTCGAAGGGCACGATCTGAGCGGAGAAATCTCTCCGGGTAAGCGGTTGAGTGAGGACGAGGTGATTGCCCTTTTGCGGGATGTCCTGCAAGTGCTGGTGTTTGTCCAGCAGAACCATGTCATCCACCGCGATATCAAGCCGGCGAATTTAATCAGACGCGCTTCTGACGGGAAAATAGTCTTGATTGATTTTGGGGCGGTTAAGGAAGTTAGCACTACGGGGGTTAATTCTCAGCAGCCGATGAACCCGACGGTTAATATTGGCACAGAATACTACAAACCGGGCGAACAAGCTGCTGGACAGCCCCGATTTTGCAGCGATATCTATGCGGTGGGGATAATTGCCATCCAAGCACTCACCGGCACGCACCCCAGCCAATTGCCCAAAGATGCCACCAGCGGTGAAGTCGCCTGGCGCGACAGGGTGCAGGTGAGCGAACGTCTGGCGAAGGTATTAGACAAAATGGTGCGCTACCACTTCCGGGAGCGCTTTCAGTCAGCTGCTGATGCCTTGCGAGAACTCTTCCCCCCACCGGCACCCACACCCCCACCACTGTGGAAAGGTGCGATTGCGGTGGGCGTTGCTGCTGTTTTGGCGGGGATGGCTGTCTTGCCGAGAATTATAACACAAAAAGAGGAATTTGTCAGCTATGAAGATGCCAAGTCTGGGATAAAAATCAGCTATTCTAAAAGGTGGTCAATACAGGATACCCCAGACGGTGTGACTGGGGATGTGGCTAGGTTCCTGTCGCCAAAAGAGGGTAAGGCGGATGAGTTTCAAGAGAATCTCAGCATCTCGGTTGAAAATCTCTCATCCCGACCGATGTCACTGAATGAATATACGGAGGAGTCTGTGCGGATAATCCGGACACATTCGGATGCGAGTGCTCCCCCAGCGAGTGCGGCGACGCTGGGGCACCGGCAGGCGATGGAAGTGGTTTTTGTGGGGAAAGAGGGGAATATCGAGGTGCAGCGGCTGCAAATCTGGACGGTGAAGAACAATAAGGCTTATGTGATTACTTATACGGCTGAGAAGGGGAAGTATTCTAAGTTTTTGCAGACGTCACGAGAGATGATAGATTCGTTTGAGATCCCGTGATGCCGGTGGGAGAGGAGAGCGGGAGCATCCCATTTTTGCAAAAATAAAAATATTGTAGAGACGCGACATGTAGCGTTTCTACGCCGGTGCGACGGGAGCGGGGTAAAATCAAGAATCCCACAAGGGTTGCTCCTGCAAGGGACTGCTAGCTACTGCTGCAATTCCCTGATTCGGTTGAGTGCATCTTGGTAAAGATCTTTTCTTGCTTGTTGGCGAAAGAGGTCTGCGGCTTTCTGGAAATCTGCAATTGCCCTTTGCTTGTCGCCCAGTTGCCGGTGGGCATTACCTCGACCGTAGTAGGCTTCGTCATAGTTGGGATTGAGGCGAATCGCTTCGTTGTAATCGGATATCGCTGTCTGATAATCTTTCAGGTTAAAGCGGACATTACCCCGGTTGTAGTAGGCTTCGGCATCGTCGGGATTGAGGCGAATCGCTTTATCGTAATCTTCTATCGCTCCCTTATAGTCTCCCAGGCTACCGCGGGCAAAACCCCGACCGTAGTAGGCACCGGCCAAGTTGGGATCGAGGCGAATCGCTTTATCGTAATCTTCTATCGCTCCCTTATAGTCTCCCAGGCTACCGCGGGCAAAACCCCGGTTGTTGTAGGCTTCGACATCGTCGGGATTGAGGCGAATCGCTTCGCTGTAATCGGATATCGCGTTCTGATATTCTCCCAGGCTGCCGCTGGCAAAACCCCGGTTGTTGTAGGCTTCGACATCGTCGGGATTGAGGCGAATCGCTTCGCTGTAATCGGATATCGCGTTCTGATAGTCTTTCACCTTGCGGTAGGCAGCACCCCGGTTCATATAGGCTTCGGCATAGTTGGGATTGAGGCGAATCGCTTCGTTGTAATCGGATATCGCTTCCTGATAGTCTTTCTGTTCGCCACGGGCATAACCCCGGGAGCAATAAACATCGGCATTATTGGGATTGAGGCGAATCGCTTGGTTAAAGTCCGCAATCGCAGCTTGAAAATTATTTAGCAAAACGTAAGCCACACCGCGCAGGTAGTAAGCCTTAAAATTATTCGGCTCGCTCTCCAGAGCTTGATTGTACTCAGCAATCGCTCCCCGGTAGTCTCCTGCGTTAACTAATTGCTGCGCCCGGCTGACAAAATCCTGAAGTAGCCCCCTCCTCATAGCCGGCTGCAAATTATTTCTACCAGGCAAAAAGA
Organism: uncultured Oscillatoria sp.; assembly: GCA_964546515.1. GTDB lineage: Bacteria > Cyanobacteriota > Cyanobacteriia > Cyanobacteriales > Oscillatoriaceae > Oscillatoria. The sequence goes on along the minus strand of CAZJNL010000546.1, from coordinate 799 downwards.
TTTGCAGGGGAATTCCAAAACCAAAGGTATTCCCCGTGTTTGGCTCTGATTTGGATTCCCCGTTTATCCCCACCAGGCGAGCGTTGCTGTCCAGCAACGGCCCGCCGGAAGTCCCCGGACGAGCCGAATTTTTGTACTCTATAGCATACCCTAGATCTGGCTTTTGCACGATACTGCTAATATTAGTAACCAAAAACTGATAGCTGCGTTCAGGACTACCTGGAAATGGGACACCCCAACCGGCCACATAAACCTTATTCCCCTCTCTCATTTTGTCAGAATTGCCCAGTTCCGCTGTCCGGTAGCTTTGGTTGCTGGTGAACTGCAACACCGCCAAATCCACATCATCCCGCAGATATTTCACCTGGCTGTAGGGAACAGTATATTTCTTGCCATCGGGCGCGGTGACATGGTATTCCCCCTTCGTCTCTACAACGTGCCAGTTTGTCAGCACGGAGTAAGTGTTCCCGGTGCGCTCAAAAATCACCCCGGAGCCGGTATTTGGAATCAACCCGGTGCGGGCTTTTGGGCCATCTATGCGCACGGTAATTTCTTTGGCTCTAGCTGATATCTCTGATGGCTCTAATGCCTGAGCCATTTGAGGCTGCACCAGGACAATTGTCGCCGCCGCACCTATCAGCGCTGCCGGCAGTCCACGGGTAAAGTTCATCGGTTTGACCTTCTATCTAACTTCTTGCATTCTCTCACGTCTCCGCCTGGAAGTGCAAGGGTGATATGGCATTTTGGCAGAAATGGCCGGGGGGGTGGAGTTAAGGAATGATTAAATTTCTTTGCCGTT
>CAZJNL010000545.1:0-4398 GCA_964546515.1 uncultured Oscillatoria sp. | reverse complement strand
GGGGTCAATCCCCAACTTGACCCGCAAAGGCCGGTCAGAGGTGGCCAGCAGTTGCCCCAGATTCTCCTGGGGGTGCGATGAATCAGGCTGGTCGGGAAAAATCTCACTGACGCCACGACGCAGCCAGGAGAGGTCATAGCTGACACTTTGGGGGTTTCCTGAAGCGGGGGTTTGCAAATCCACAACTCGATTCGTTACACTCACGGAAATAAAAATCCTTTGGATATGGCAGCTGACTAGGGAACGGGGCAAGTGTTCCCCTGCGCCCTAACCTTTAAATTGTCCTAACGCCAGATTACCATAAGCAAAAATGGCAGAAAAATCTGTGAGAGTCGGACTTTCCCGGGCAGGCTGTCTTCACAAGTAGGTGCTGGTGCGTCAGGATAATGGTTAATCAGCAGCCTTTTCTGTCCTGATGGCTGTGGGGGTGCCGGTGAAGTTACTAAGGCTGGGCGGACAGCCAGGTTCTACTGCCTCAAGGTGGCGCTCTCAAACTAAAATCTCAAACAGGAGAGATCGCCCACTGACACTTTTTCGGATTCAGCCTTTATCGTTAAGGATGTGACATCGCCGTGGCAACTAACACAATTAGACGACAACAGCTGAGAGACTCAGCACCGATTTTTCACTTTGTTCAGGGCGTCAGTAAGGTAACAGCCGGAACGCTGCTAGGAGTGACCATGCTGGCCAGTTCCGTAGTGGCCGGTGGGCTGGTGGGCTTGGCGATCAGCTTCCGGAACCTCCCAGACGTTCGAGTCCTGCGCAACTACACGCCTACGGAAACCACCCACATCTACGACATTAAGGGCACGCTCCTCACCAGTATCCACGACGAAGCGAATAGAGAAGTCGTCCCGCTCACCAAAATCTCTCCGCAGCTGAAGCGGGCGGTGATCGCCATAGAAGACAGCCACTTCTACAGCCACTACGGCATTAACCCAGGCGGTGTCATGCGGGCTATGGTGAAAAACATGGAGGAGGGCAAGACGGTTGAAGGCGGCTCCACCCTCACCATGCAGCTGGTGAAAAATCTCTTCCTCTCCCCCAAACGAGCCATCAGCCGCAAGCTCGCCGAAGCTGTGCTGGCCATCCGTCTCGAGCAAATCTTTAAGAAAGACCAGATTTTGGAACTGTACCTGAATCAGGTTTACTGGGGCCACAATTTGTACGGCGCTGAGATGGCAGCCAGAAGTTATTTTGGTAAGTCAGCTTCTAAGTTAACCCTGGCAGAGGCGGCCATGATGGCCGGTATGATCCAGGCTCCTGAAGACTACAGCCCCTTCGCCAATTACAAGGTGGCGAAACAGCGACAGCTAACTGTGCTCAATCGCATGAAGGAGCTAGAGTGGATCACCGCAGCAGAAGAAGCGGCAGCCCTCAAGCAACCGATAAAACTCGGTAAAATTACTTCCTTCCCCGGAAGTAAGGTGCCCTATGTCACCCAGGCTGTGGTTCAAGAGCTGACCAAGCGCTTTGGCAGAGACGCTGTTCTCAAAGGGGGCATGCGCGTGCAAACCACTATCGACCTGCAAATGCAGCGGATCGCTGAAGACACGGTGCGCTATTCCCACCAGCGGCTTTACTACCAGGTCGGTGCTGACCAAATGGCACTGGTTGCGGTCGATCCCCGCACCCACTTTGTCAAGGCTATGGTGGGTGGCGTCGATTACGACAAAAGCCAATTCAACCGCGCCGTCCAAGCCCTGCGGCAGCCAGGCTCGGCTTTTAAGCCGTTTGTCTACTACACGGCTTTTGCCAGCGGGCGGTACGGGCCCGACTCCATCGTCTATGACTCGCCGGTCGGCTATCCCGACGGTGACGGTTACTACTATCCCAGAAATTACGGCGGCTCATTCTCCGGTGCTGTCAGCATTCGCAGGGCTCTAGAGGTGTCCCTCAATGTCCCCGCTATTAAGGTAGGCCAGGACGTGGGGCTGAATAAGGTGATTGAAACCTGCCGCATCTTGGGTATCAAGAGTCCAATTGAGCCGGTGATTTCTTTGCCCTTGGGCGCTGTCGATCTCACTCCGCTGGAAATGGCCGGTGCCTTCGCCACTTTCGCCAACAATGGCTGGCACTCTGACACGACGTTTATTGTGCAAGTGACGGACAGCAGCGGCAACGTCCTGCTGGACAACACGCCCAAACCCAAGCAGGTTCTCGATCCTTGGGCGTCCGCTTCCATCAATAGCGCCCTGCAAGGGGTGATTTATCAGGGTACGGCAACCTCCGCTCAGATTGGGCGTCCGGCAGCAGGCAAAACAGGTACAACTTCCTCAGAACGCGATATTTGGTTCGTGGGCTATGTGCCGCAGCTGTCTGTCGCGGTTTGGGTGGGCAATGACGATTTCACTCCCCTGTACTCGGGATCGACGGGGGGCACTTTTGTAGCGCCGGTTTGGCGCGATTTTATGCTGCAAGCCCTGCAAAATACGCCGGTGCAATATTTCCGACCGGCTTCAGACTTTGAGCCGCCCTCACCTAACTGAGGGCAAACCCTTGTTGGATTTTGGGTTTGGGATGCCTGGATTTTGGATTGTCACCAGTCACCGGTCATTGGCCACGGACGACCGCTGGCCATGACAGAGGACTTCGCACAAAGCACTTTGGACAATCTAAAATCTAAAATCCCAAATCTAAAATTCTCAGGGCTGCTTGTCCAACTCTGCTTTCATCCGCTCTAGGGTGAAGTTCATCTGATCGAACATTTGCTGCGGCGTCATGCCAAATTGGCTCAGCTGGGTCTTCAGCTGCTCCACTGTCATCTGCGCCATGAAGTCCTCAGACAGCTCAAAGCGCTTCATAAAAATGCGATAGCGCTCCATCATGGCTTCCATCTGCTCTATGAACAGCTTTTTTCCCTGGCGGTCAAATTTGCCGTAGTTACTGCCGAGTTTGATGAGGGCTTGATAGTCCTCAAACAGCTGTTTGGCTTCTTGCTGAACGATCTCTGAATCAAAAAATCCCATTGCTAAGTCCACCCAATTGATTTCATGACTAGATGGGAAGTCCCGCTGTACCTCAATGATCTAGTCCTATTTTAGTGCAGCGCCAAGTTTCGCTTCCAACTCGTCTGGTGCGGAAAGCCCTACTTTTTCTAGAAGCGTTGGCGGAACGGGCGCGGGACTTTCTCCCAGACGCGATAAGACGCGATCAATGGCGTCTCTACAAGAATTCGCTCTTCCCCAGACGCTATAAGACGCGATAAATCGCGTCTCTACAAGAACTACCTCTCCCCCAGACGCCATAAGACGCGATAAATCGCGTCTCTACAAGATTTCCCCCTGTCGGGCCCTCACACCGGCCCGATCCGGTTGGGGGGCCAAAAGCGAAAGGCGGCGCGGCCAATGATTCTCTCTTTGGCCAGAAACCCCCAGATGTGGGAGTCGTTGCTATTGTTACGGTTATCCCCCATCACAAAAAACTGATTCTCCGGAACTGGCGCGGGCCCCCAGTCATAGTCGGGCGGTTCCGCAATGTAATCTTCCTGCTGGGGTTCTCCATTCAGCCAGACTTGGCCATTCTTGACTCCCACAGTTTGCCCCGCTTCGCCGATAATCCGTTTGATGAATACTTGCCGCAACGCTTGCTTTTTGCTATATCCCTGAAATTGCAGGTATTTTTGCAGCTGTTGCGGCGGGTAAAATACTACGATATCACCGGCTGCAGGTGGCCTATAGTGGTAGGATATCTTTTCCACCACTAGCCGGTCGCCCACTTGCAAGGTTGGCAGCATCGAATCTGACGGGATGTACCTCGGTTCCGCCACAAAGGTGCGGATCAGCAGGGCTAACGCCAGCGCCATGACTAGAATCTGAATATTTTCCCGCTGCGAGCGCCACACCCGCAACCATGCAGGAGAATCTCCTAAGTCTTTTTCCTCTACTTCCATCTCGTCCTCCCTTACAGGTACTCCCGTTCTGTCAAAGTCTGGTGTCTTCCCCAGACAGTCGCCTTGCAGTTTTGGCATTGTAACCTGAAGTGTGCCGGTGAAATCAACTACCTGCAATCAAAAGTAGGGTGCGTTCCGCTCTCTCGCCAGTACTTCTACGGACTCTCAAGGCGTCACGCACCCCACAGCTACCTGCAATCAAAAGTAGGGTGCGTGACGCTCTCTCGCCACTACTTCTACGGAGAACTCTCAAGGCTGAACGCACCCCTCGACCAATCAACAGTAGGGTGCGTTCCGCCCTCTCGCCACTACTTCTACGGAGAACTCTCAAGGCTGAACGCACCCTACGATGTCTGGAACCTCACCAACAATAAAAAGTGCAGCCCCCTGACATCCCCCGTGAATAAACTTCTAAGACTTTAATCCCCCCCTCACAGGCTAAAATTAGGCTGGTAAATCTTTTAGTCCCGTGTTATCCCCCCTCCCAGAAGTAGGGTGCGTTCCTA
>CAZJNL010000544.1:0-4412 GCA_964546515.1 uncultured Oscillatoria sp. | reverse complement strand
GGGCGCGAGAGTGCGATAAATTTGGACTGCAGCCAATTTTAGCTTTTGAAAATGTGCGCAGCTGGCAGCACCAACTCTCAAGCCAGCTTTACAGTGTGCGTGCCGGCGGTCAACCTTTTCTGACGGTTATTACGACAAATGCTACGCTGCTTAAAGATGGGTTGCAGTCGCAGCTTAAGTATTTTCCAGATAAAACTTTAATTGTGGGCGATGAGGCTCACAATCTGGGAGCGCCGCGATTGGAGGAGAGTTTGCCTCGCAAAATCGGGCTGCGGTTGGCTTTGTCTGCGACGCCGGATCGGTATTTTGATGAGCGGGGGACTGAGGTTTTGTTTGATTATTTTGGGCCGGTGTTGCAGCCAGAACTGACTCTGGGAGATGCGATTCGGCTGGGGGCGCTTGTCCGCTACGTTTACTATCCCATTCTGGTGCCTTTGACTGAATCGGAAAGTCTCGTTTATGGGAGGTTGACTACAAGAATAGGTTGGGCGCTTAAAAAGAATGAAAAGGCTGATTTTGAGGAGTGTTTAAAGGCTTTATTGATTAAGCGTGCTCGGTTAATTGGGGCGGCGGCGAATAAGTTAAATGCCCTACAGCAGTTAATGGTAAGCCGTCTGAAAACTGGGCACACTCTGTTTTATTGTGGGGACGGTTCGGTGGAGGGGGCGGTGAGTAAGGAAAGCAGCCGCCAGTTGTCAGAAGCTGCCCGGATTCTGGGGTCTGAACTGGGCTATCGGGTTAATACTTATACGGCAGAGACGCCTCTGGCAGAACGAGAGGTTTTGCGCCGGCAATTTGAGGCGGGCGAGTTGCAGGGGTTGGTGGCAATTCGCTGTTTGGATGAGGGGGTGGATATCCCGGCAATTCAGACGGCTGTGATTCTGGCCAGCAGCAGCAATCCGCGCCAGTTTATTCAGCGCCGGGGGCGAATTTTGCGCCCTCACCCCAGCAAGCAGCGGGCTACTCTGTTTGATATGATTGTGATGCCACCGGATTTGGGGCGGGATACTTTGGATGTGGAGCGCAGTTTGATGCGCAAGGAGTTGCGGCGGTTCTTGGAGTTTGCTGATTTGGCTGATAATGCCGGTGAAGCTCGGGTGAAATTATTGCAGCTTCAAACGAGATACGGGCTGTTAGATATTTGAGGTTCAGCAGGTGGACATTTCTCGTGACGGGCGACCGCAAGGGTGCCCGTTCGCCCCTACTGGGAACGAGAAATCAGAGGCAGAGCAGCTGGCGGCGGTAAAATTTTGTAAAGATGTCGTGCCGGCAGAACGCGGTATGATGTTTAATAATGGGACAGTTTGGCTTTTTTCGCGTCCGCACGGATTCCGATTATTAAGGGAACCTATCCTGTTCCTGCAATTCTATCACATCCCAGAAAAAAAGCGCTGGCAAAAAACTTTACAATTTGATAAAATAGATTGGACTTAGGGTGCGGACAGATGAGTGACGAAGCGAGTATGAATGACATTCAGGAGCCGATTGCGAGCGCTCCTCCGGAGATCCGGGAAATTATTGAGCGGGTGTTGCAGGCTGAGAGAGACAAGCTCTACATGAGAATTCCCCGCAACATTAACGATGACATCCTGAAAATTATCAAGGAAGCCATACAATGAAGATAATTTCAATCAAGCTTTGCAACTTTCGGCAGTTTTACGGCAAGACGCCAGAGATTGTTATTGCGTGGGGGGAGCGGAATACCACGGTTATTCACGGAAACAACGGTGCCGGTAAGACGACGCTGATGAATGCGTTTACTTGGGTGCTGTACGAGAGATTCACGGCGGCTTTTGCTGCGGAGGAGCAGCTGGTGAATAAGCGGGCGATTAGCGAAGCTGAACCGGGGAAAGCGGTGCCGTGCTGGGTGGAGGTTATCTTTGAGCATGACAGCAAGCGCTACCAGGTTAAGCGCTTGTGCCGCGCTTACAGGAATGAAGCTGGCATTTCTCATGGCAAAAGTGAGCTGTACATGATGATAGCGGGGGATGAGGGGCGCTGGTTGCCACCGCCGCCGCTGCAACAGCCGGTGGATATAATTAATCGGATTTTGCCGGATAGCTTGCACAAATACTTTTTCTTTGATGGGGAGCGGATTGAGCACATTGTCCGGGATGAAAAGAAGGCTGAAATTGCTGAAGCTACCAAAGAGCTGCTGGGGGTGGAGGTGTTAGAGCGAGCCATCCGGCATTTGGGGGAGGCGAAGAAATCTCTGGAAACGGAGTTGAGAGGGATTGGCGATCCGGAGACTAAAAAGATGCTGCGCGAGAAGCAAAAGCTAGAGCGAGAGAGGGAGCAACTGGCAAAGCGTCAGGGTGAGATTGAGCAGGAGTTGCAGAACCAAGTGGAGTTGAAAAAGACGATTAGCAGCCGATTGCTAGAGCTGGGGGGTGCGGAGCAGTTGCAATCTTTGCGGAACGAACTGGAAACCCAGAGAGAGTCAATCCGGGAGCAATTGAAACAGGCGAATGAAGTTTTGAAGCGAGCGATTTCAACGCGAGGCTATACGGTTTTGCTGTCGCAAGCGATGTCGGAATTCCGAGGGATTGTTGATGGGTTGCGGGAGAGAGGGGAGCTGCCGGCAGGAATTAAGCGGCAATTTGTGGGAGAGCTGCTGGAAAGGAAGCGCTGTATTTGCGGTGCGGAACTGACAGAGGGTACGCACGCTCACGCACTGGTGCACGCTTGGATGGATAGAGCGGGAATGGCTGATGTGGAGGAAACGGCTATTCGCATGAGTACGCAGGTGGATGAAGTTGAAAAGCAGGTGCCTGAATTTTGGGGGGAGGTTGACCGGCAGCAAGGGAATATCAATCAGTGGAGAGCGGAAATTTCCCGGATTGAGACGCAGCTGGACGATACTAAGAAAAAGTTGAGGAATTATCCGGATGAGGATGTCAGCCAGTTGCAGACGCGCTTGGATGAGATTGAGAGTAAGAGCAGTGAGTTGAACCGGGAAGCCGGCTCGAACAAGCAGCAAGGTGAGAGCCTAAAAGCTGAGATTGAAGGCTTGGGGAAGCAAATTGACAAGCAGAGGATGAATGAGTTACGGCAAGCTTTGGCTCAGCGGCGCATTGCGGCTACCCAGGAGGCGATGGAGCGGTTGACGGAAGTGAAAAGTCGGCTGGAAAAACAGTTCCGCTTGCAGCTGGAAAAGCGGGTGCAGGAGATATTCAGCGAAATTTCGTTCACTCCCTACATTCCTAAGCTGAATGAGAAATACGAGCTGTCGCTGGTGGAGAATACGGCGGGGGTTGATGCGCCGGTGGCTGCTTCTACCGGCGAGAATCAAATCCTGAGTTTGTCGTTTATTGGGGGGATTATCGATCGGGTGCGCGAGTGGAGTAAAAAGAATGCGCTGATGGGCCCGGATAGCAGTACGTTCCCGATTGTGATGGATTCTCCTTTTGGCAGTTTGGATGAAATATCCCGGCGGCGGGTGGCGAGATCGATTCCCCAGTTGGCGAATCAGCTGGTGGTTTTGGTGACTAAGACTCAGTGGCGGGGGGAGGTTGCTGAGGAGATGGCGGATTGCATTGATAGGGAATATGTGCTGGTCTACAATTCTCCTAAGCCCGATTGTGAGGAGGATGGGATTGAGTTGAATGGGGAGCGCTATCCGTTGGTGCGGCAGAGTCCAAATGAGTTTGAGTACACGGAGATTTTGGAGGTGGGTTATGGTTTCTAGTCGGGAGCCGGTGTTGCGGGATGTGGTGACGGATACCTGGTGTGCGGCGAGCTGGGAAGATTTTCTGGCGCTGGCTGATGACCCCGCTTATGAGAGGGGCAGGTTTTATTACCATCAAGGCTATATGAGGATTGAAATGTCGCCGGTTGGCCCGCGTCAAGGACGCTCTCATGCGATAACTTCCCATGTGGTGAGTTGGTTTGCCACCGGCAGGAATATCAGGAGTGTCCAGTTAATTAATTGCAGTTTCAGGAAACCGAGAGTCCTGGAATTTCAACCGGACTTGTCTTACTACATAGGTGCGGAGTTTGAATTGCCCCCTCAAACTGATACGCCGGTGGATTTTAATGAGTACGATCCGCCGGCACTTGTGGTGGAAGTTGGAGCAACTTCTATCAGTGATGATTTGGGGCGAAAGCGGTTACTCTACGAACGGGCGGGAGTGCGGGAATATTGGGTGGTTGATGCGAATGCGCGGGAGGCGATTGCTTTTGAGATTTCTCAGGGGCGCAGTGGTGAAATTCAGGAGTCGCTGGTGCTTCCCGGGTTAGGGATCGCACGGGTTGAAGAAGCCCTAACACGCAGCCAAACTCAGGATGATGGGGAGATTAATCGCTGGCTGCTGCAAACATTTATGGTAAATTAGACTTGTTGCGCCAAGTAGTCGGCACCCGCTGGGTGAGGTTGTAGAATGTGATTCGCCGTTCTACTGGCTGAGGTTCTA
>CAZJNL010000543.1:0-4418 GCA_964546515.1 uncultured Oscillatoria sp. | reverse complement strand
CTAGCGTTCGCCATTCAGTTGAGTCAACATCTAGATTCTTCAGGAATTCGTACTTACCGACACGAGTCCCCCACAAATCAGAATGGCGAACCACAGCGGGGGTTTGCTTTCCAGGTTCCTTGATGAAAATTCCCACACTCACCCCTTGCTGAATGTCAAACACATTCTGGTCGGGCGATCCATCTGGGCGGGTTTCTCGTTTCTTGGCATTTCCGTGCAAATCCAGGACATAGATATCGGTGAAAGTCCGCATCAGGTTTTGACGCATTCCCCGAAAGGTTGGGCTGTCCAGGTAGCTGTGATTGGTAATGAAGGCTAATATCCCGCTGCCGGCTTGACCGATTAGCAACTGACCCAACCGGATGAATTTGACATAATCATCCAGCAAGTTTTTCGGGTTGCGCTCTCCCAAGGGTTCCCCATCTATATAATAGTAGTCACGGACTAATCTGTCAAGCCGTTTATCTTGGCTGGCAGATTTGACTGCATAAGGCGGATTGCCCAAAACAACCCTCACCGGCACATCAAAGTTTGCGCCCGCTGTGCCCCCCATATCGAAGAGCGCTTCTGCCTTTTTCAGCGCTGAGTCTGGAGTGCAGGTGAGATAAATTCCTAGAGGGGGGGTGCCGCTGAATTGATAGCCGAAGTTTTGCAGTTGCCAGCCGAGTTTGAGATGGGCGATTGCCCAGGGAGCCATCAGCAACTCAAAGCCAAACAAGCGGGAAAGCAAATTTGACCGCCCGGACTGGTTTTCAGTGCCGGTTAAACCCTTTTCTTCCAGATTTTTGTAAATCTGACTTACTACATTATAAAGGAAAGTGCCGGTGCCAGTGGCTGGATCAATAATTTGCACTCGCGGCTGCTGGGTGGCTTGATTATGGGCGTTTTCGGCTAATCCTAGCGGCAGATTAAAGTGATTTTTCAGAATGGCATCGACTGAGCGGACAATATAGGACACCACCGGCTCTGGGGTGCAGTAAACGCCTCGCTTCTTGCGCAGAGAAGCGTCATAAGCGGCTAGGAATATTTCATAGAAATGGACAGCGGCGTCTTCTTGGCCGGTGCGGCGAGCGAAGTTTTCCAGAAAGCTGCCCATATCGACTTCCGCCAGCACTCGCACTAAGTCATCGATTGCGGAGTTGACTTGACTGATTAAATCTGTTTTAATAAGAGTGTTGAACAGACGTTTCAAAAAGGGATTCGTTGCCGGGATGCTGGTGGCGGCGGTGTGCCGCGACCAGCACTCGTTTCCTGGCTCCGCCTGGGAACGAGAAGAAGGTGCCTGGGAACGAGAAGAAAGATTTTGCTCGTGACGAACTCTGGCGGCAAATAACCCATAAGAAATGGTTTGGGCGTACATATCGGCAAAGGCTTCGGTTTCCATCTCGGAGAGGGAAATATCGTTAAAAGCATGCTTTAGCTGGTGGAATTCCCCAGCGCCGGTTTCCCCGCTCATCGCTTCAGAGGTGGCGTCTTTGAGCGAGCGAGTTAATAGGGCCATTTGCTCAGCTAGGGCTTCGGGAGTGCTAATCATCTCCTCTGTGGATTGTGCTGGATTGATTGGATGCCGGTGGCCAAACGCATGATGAATTTTGTCGCTTCTTATGGGGAGTATGCTACTTTGACAACCCCCTCACCACCCAACCCCTTCTCCCACAAGGGGACAGGGGGAGTTTGAGTAGGCTGATATTGGGCTGCCGGCACAAAGGGATGCAATTACTATATTAACAGACGCTGCTGGAATCCGCTGCAGGATCGGGGTCAACCTATATATTTGTGGGGAGCGCCAAGGGTGTTAGTCAATCCGCCCCTACTGAACGGGTTCACCCAAAATAGAAAGCCGGTCGCACCTCTTGTAACTAGAGGTGCGACTTTCCTAAAAGTTAATATGTGCTAGAATTGAGTCAGACTGCTCCTTGTCGGTGCCGGCTCACTTCGCTCTAGCGCCGGTCTCAACTGCCGTTTAGAAAGATGTATAAGGCATACAGGAGAACCCGGGATAAGATTCCGCCTATGAACGGCGGGTTTGGGTCGTAGACTACCTCGCCGCAAGAGCTGACTTTGAGGTAGTTGGTGCGCCCTTCTGGCACCTTATAGTAAACCTTGAAACCGTCATCGCACTCGCTGTAAGATTCGTAGGACGAGAGCGGGTGCTTGGCGCTGACGATTTCCCGAAATTGATGGGCTATAAAGTGTTTGTTAGCTGACATGTGACTTGTCAGAATTCAACACTTTCATCCTTCCAGACGGCTGTCTGCGTTCGAGTTTGAGGAAGTCTGACTTGTGGCTGACTTTTGTGACTGACTTCTGGGAGTCGTGGAGTCTGAGCGTGTCTGACTTGTGTCTGACTTGTGTCTGACTTGTAAAATTTTTCCTCGTCAGTGATCTAATCGGGAGAGTTTTATCCGATGGGGTATGCCTCGCTCAGTCAGAGTTTCTTCCAGGTACATCGCAAGGGTCAAATTAGCTTTGACGCGGAATGGCTTTGTCACCCAGGAGCAGCTAGCTATAGATATAGGAATCCGTCGCTCTACACTCAGCAAGTTCTTGAATGGCCACCCTGTTAGTGTTAGCAATTTTCAGGAAATTTGCCGGAAATTGAATCTGGACAGCAAAGAAATCGCTGACTTGGGCCAAGATGGGGAGCCAGAGGAGGCAGGTGCCAACCGGCAACCCAATGACAGCGCCACCCAGCCACCGGCACCTATCACACCCTATTCTGGGAATCAGGGGGCTGAGGTGCGGGGCGGGGTTGATGATGGGGAGACGCGCTGGGTGGGGCGTCAGGCGCTGATTGCCGACCTGATCCAGCGATTGCGGGAAGATTGCCGGGTGCTGTCAATCGTGGGGATTACCGGCATTGGCAAAACTTCTCTGGCGGCAAAACTGACTTTGGAAACTGAACTCAGGCCCTAGCTGCCGGTGTTGAGAACCATAAGATTTTTGGAGGATTTACCGAACTTTGAGGTGGTGGCGCGTCGGGTGCTGGGAGAGGCGGTGGCAAACGATCGGCACTTGCAACAGGATGAGGAGGCGCTGATCGGTGCAGTGGTGGCCAAGTTGCAGTCCCAACCCTGTTTGTTAGTGCTGGATATGATTGAGGAGCTGTTGGAGGCGGATGGCGAAGGAGGGCACCGGTTTAAGCAGCCCGCTTTTGCCAAGTTCCTGGATCTCGCGGTTTTAGCGGAGCCAATGCCCAGTCGCATTGTCCTGACTTCTCAAGATCAGCCGCCGGTTCTGGCTGAGGGGCGCTTTCCACAAAAGTCCCACACAGTGCGGCTGGGGGGTTTGCAGGAGTCTGAGGCGCGAGAACTCTTTGAAATGTGGGAGGTGGGGACAGGGGAAGCGGCGGAGTGGGAGCACCTGCAGCGGATCGTCCGGGTTTACGAGGGGCACCCACTGGCATTAAAAGTGATTGCCGGTGAAATCCGAGAGCAATATGCCGGCGATGTCCAGGCTTACTGGCATGAGTGCGGCTCTGAAATTGAAGCGGTGGAACGGTTAAAAACTGCCCCGGAAGAACCCTCTAGGGAGGATAAGCCGGGGATAGACCGCTTTAGCCCCAGCCTGAAAGATTTGGTGAAAAGTCGAGTTGAGAAAAGCTTTGCGCGATTGCAAAAGGCACACCCTTTGGCTTGTTTAATGCTTTGTATGGGAGCGACCTACAGACGCGCTGTTGAAAAACCGGCTTGGCTGGTTCACCTTGCTGAGTACCCCCAGGAAGCTGTGGACTTAGCGTTTCATACTTTGCAGCGCCGGTTTTTTCTAGAAACGGAAAAACCGGGCCGTAAAGTTCTCTATCGCTCGCACAACCTCATCTGTGGGGTTGCGCTGGATAATTTGCCTAAGATTGAAGAAGAGGTGCTGCCACGGTGAGCGAGGGCTACAAAGTGGTAAAGTTGCAAGAGCTTACTGAGCGAGAGATTCTGAATGTCTGTTACGATCCTGCCGGTCAGTTGGTTCTGTGGCCATCTCAGGAGACTGATGGGCAATTAGAAGGCTTTCAGACAGACAAACCGCTGCCGGCTAGTTCTGTCAGAAAGTTAACCGTTAGACAAAAGGCGCACCTGCCCTCGGCTTACTACGGGTTAAAAATGTATGCTCCTGAGCCAAATGCCTCCAACCTGGAAAAGGTGCGCGGCTACCTGGAAGGGTTTCACCATTTGTGCGAGGTGGGAGACTGGCGAGGTGCCGGTGAAATTCTTTGTATTCGTCTCGATACTCCGATGAATGAAGAGTTACACAATCAATTGAGAACTTGGGGCCACTACCCGGAACAGCTTGAACTGTACAGCAGGCTTTTAGGCAAGTTAAATCCCCTGTGGGATAGCGTTCCCTGCTTGAGCTGGAAGGATGCTCCCCTGCTCCCCTGCTCCCCTGCTATCCACAAACGAAGCCGTCGGACATGATATAAGACC
>CAZJNL010000542.1:0-4426 GCA_964546515.1 uncultured Oscillatoria sp. | reverse complement strand
TATTGCAAAACTCTTGTAGAGAGACGCGATTTATCGCGTCTCTCTACAATGCCGTCGCAACCGTTCATGATATCATTTATAACTGCTAAATAAGGGCGCAGCTGTGCCGCGCCCCTACAGTCCTCAAGCAGAAATTTCCCTACCGGTCAACCGACCCCATGATCACATCAATGCTGCCCAGAATCGCCACAATATCCGCCACCTTCATCCCGCGAAGCAGCGAAGGCAAAACCTGCAGATTGTTAAAATCAGCAGCGCGAATCTTCCAGCGCCAAGGGAACACACTGTCATCCCCGATAATATAAATCCCCAGCTCGCCCTTACCGCTTTCAATACGGACATAGTGCTCGCCCTTAGGGATCTTAAACGTCGGAGCGATTTTCTTACCGATAAACTGGTAGTCAAAACTGTTCCACTCAGACTTCGGACCGGCAGCCATGCGCTTCGCTTCCAGATTCTCGTAGGGCCCGCCCGGTAAACCCTTCAAAGCTTGGCGGATAATCTTCACCGACTCCCGCATCTCGCGAAGCCGCACCACATAGCGGGCGAAGCAATCACCGCCAGTATCCCACGCCACTTCCCAGTCGAAGTCGTCGTAGCACTCGTAGTGGTCAACCTTGCGCAAGTCCCACTTCACCCCAGACGCCCGCAGCATCGGACCCGTCAAACCCCAGTTAATGGCGTCTGAGCGGGTGATAGTACCGATCCCCTCCACCCGGCGGCGGAAAATCGGGTTATCGGTAATCAAGCGCTCGTATTCGTCAATCTTCGGGTCCATGTAGTCGCAGAAGTCAAAGCACTTGTCCACCCAGCCGTAGGGCAGATCCGCCGCAACCCCGCCAATGCGGAAATAGTTGTTGTTCACCATCCGGTAGCCGGTAGCAGCTTCCCACAAGTCGTAAATCAGCTCCCGCTCCCGGAAAATGTAGAAAAACGGCGTTTGAGCGCCAACGTCAGCCAAAAACGGGCCAAGCCAGAGCAAGTGGTTGGCAAGCCGGTTGAGTTCCAGCATAATCACGCGGATATAGCTGGCGCGTTTGGGAACAGCAATGTCAGCCAGTTTCTCCGGCGCATTGACTGTCACCGCCTCATTGAACATCCCCGCCGCGTAGTCCCACCGGCTGACATAGGGGACATACATGATATTGGTGCGGTTCTCGGCGATTTTTTCCATTCCCCGGTGCAAGTAGCCGATCACCGGCTCGCAGTCCACCACATTCTCCCCATCCAGGGTGACAATCAACCGCAGCACCCCGTGCATGGAAGGGTGGTGGGGTCCCATGTTGAGGATCATGGGTTCCGTTCTCGTTTCAATCCGTGGCATCGCTCCGCATTCTCCCCTATGTAAACATTTAAGCCGCCGCACTTCCACTGCCGCCTGCGGGCCACAACAGAAGAGGGCCAGCACTCCAGCTTTAGAGCAGTTTTCACCAGCGTCGAGCACAGTTAGATCCCCCCAACCCCCTTTGAAAAGGGGGGCTAACTTCTTCCTCCCTGTCCCCCCCTTTTTAAGGGGGGGCTAGGGAGGGATCTAAAGGGGGGGTCAGGGGGGGGATCCATAGCTGGATCTCACGCAGTTGCAATCTGCTTTACCAGCTAATGTTGATTTTTATTGCACTGACCTCATTATATTTGCTCCAGTCCCAGGGCTTAGGCCAAAATGGGTAAAAGCGATCGGAAAGATTCACCGTATCTGAGTATCCCGACCAGAGGATGCGTCTTATGGGCGTAACTGAACAGCAGTTTGATGCGCTGATCCAGCGCTTAGAGAATGTGGCCCGCAGGCAGCCCGCGCTCTACAAGCTCCGGGTTGGGCTTCTGGCTTTACTGGGCTACGCCTACATCTTCTCCCCACTGGCAGGACTGCTGGCAGTCTTGGCCTTACTGGTGCTGGCCGTCTTCTGGAGCGGCAGAATCAACTTCTATATAGTAAAGTTGGGCATACTGATACTTGTGCCCATGTTCATCATCCTCAAATCCCTGTGGGTGCGATTTCCCCCACCCACCGGGCTGGAACTGCACCGGCATCAAGTCCCCCGCCTGTTTCAACTCATAGACAAACTGACAAAAGCCCTGCAAGCACCGCGATTTCACCGCATCCTGCTCACCGACGACTTCAATGCCGGTGTTGTCCAAAGACCCCGTTTGGGGGTATTGGGATGGCAGCAAAACTACCTGCTTTTGGGACTCCCCCTCATGTAAGCCCTAACGCCTGCGCAGTTGAGCGCCGTCCTCGCCCACGAGTTGGGCCACCTGTCTGGCAACCACAGTCGCTTTAATGCCTGGATCTATCGCGTCCGGCAAACATACTTTCAGATATGGGAAAGGCTGCAGCCAAGCGAAAGTCAGGGGTCTTCTGTTCTTTTTCAGGGTTTTTTTTACTGGTACGCGCCCTTTTTCAGCGCTTATTCCTTTGTACTGGCGCGAATGAACGAATACGAAGCAGACCGCTGCGCCAAGCTGATTGCGGGGGCGCAGAACATCGCAGAAGCGCTGATCAGTGTGGAAATTAAGGGCAAATTTCTGGAGAGTTCCTTTTGGCCGGGTGTCTTGAAACAGGTGAATCATCAAGTAGAGCCACCTGCAGCAACGTTTACAAATATGTCGGGCGCTTTGGCTGCCGGTGTTAGCAATGAAGATGCCGCGAAATGGCTGGAGCAAGCTCTCGCGAAAAAAACCAGTAATGACGACACCCACCCCTGTCTGGCAGACCGGCTCTCCGCACTGGGCTATCGGGCCGACGGTCGGGAGAAATTACCTTTGCCGGCTGCAGTAAAAGTGAGCGCCGATCGGGAATTTATGGGGGATGCCTTAACGAAGTTGACCGCTTATTTTGACCGCACTTGGAAAGAGCGAAACGAAACGCCTTGGCGGCAGAAATACGCAAGCGTTCAGGAATCGCTTAAACAGCTGGGAGAACTTGAGGATAAAGTCGAGAACGAGCAGCTAACAGAGGAGGAAGCCTGGAATCGCGCCCGCTTGACGGCAGAGTTCAAAGGGAGTGAACCTGGGATAGCGCTGTTGAGAGAACGGCTCGCGACTGCTCCCACTCACGCGGGAGCTAACTATCAGCTAGGGCGAATATTGCTAGAACAGAATGATGCCACCGGCATCGGGTACATCGAAAAGGCGATGTCAGGGGACCCGCACAATGTTATTCCCTGTTGCGAGGCGATTTACTATTGGTTGAAACAGCAGGGAAAACTGGAAGAAGCAAAAGTTTACCAAGAGCGGGCGCCAAGGCACTACGAGATGATGTTGAAAGCGCAGCAAGAGCGGTATTTTGTGAGCGATAAAGACAAATTCATTCCTCACAATCTGCCACCGGCAGCCGTTCTGTAGCGGTGCCAGCAACTGTCTGGATATTCGCAGGTAAAAGAGGTTTATTTGGCGCCAAAGGGGGGAAAATACTTTCCCGAACAGCGTTTCTATGTGCTGGGGGTAACGGTTCGCCGCGCTTGGTATAAATTGGCGGGGTCTGACGAAGACGCGAAACTTCTTAACAAGCTCGGTTCGGAACTGAAGTTTCCAGGACGGGCTTATGTCTTGACTGTCAACCCGGTGAGCGATGAGAGCGGGTACAATAAGAAAATAGGACAAAAACTGCGCAAAATAGAGGGGCGGCGATTTATCGATACTGAAGGATTAAAGATGGAGGCGGAGGAGCAAACACCGCTTGAGACAGAGACACCGGCATTGGCCCACTTTGCCCATGTGCCGGTGCTCAGCCGGGAGGTGACAGAGGGGTTGGCCATTATACCGGGGGGCCACTATCTGGACGCGACGGTAGGGGGTGGAGGGCACAGCCGGTTAATTCTGGAAGCAGCGCCGGATGTGCGGGTGACGGCGATTGACCGGGATGAGCAAGCGCTGGACGCCGCGAGAGTAGAGCTGGCGGAATTTGGCGACCGCGTGCAATTTTGGCGGGGGAATTTTGCCGAGTTCGAGACAAATGGTATTCTGTTTGAGGGAATAGTGGCGGATTTAGGGGTGAGTTCCGCCCAACTGGACACACCGGCACGGGGGTTTAGCTTTCGGCACGAAGCGCCGCTGGACATGCGGATGGATTGCCGGCAGTCGCTGACAGCAGCGGAGGTGGTCAATCAGTGGGGCGAAGGGGAGCTGGCGGAGATATTTTACACCTATGGGGAAGAGCGGCTGTCGCGGCGGATTGCTCGGCAGCTCGTGCGGCAACGCCCGTTCCAGACGACGACGGAACTGGCAGAGGCGATTGCCGAGTGTGTTCCTGCCAAATACCGGTATGGTAGAATCCACCCAGCCACAAGGGTGTTTCAAGCCTTGAGGATAGCCGTCAATCAAGAGCTGACATCGCTGGAAAGTTTTCTGAACAGGTCGCCGGGGTGGCTGAAACCGGGTGGTAGAATGGGTGTCATCAGTTTTCACAGCTTGGAAGACCGGCTGGTGA
>CAZJNL010000541.1:0-4432 GCA_964546515.1 uncultured Oscillatoria sp. | reverse complement strand
AGGGCTGTCTGTAGTAAATTCGATCGCTTCTTGGGTGGCGGTGCGTTCTGTGGCGACTTGGGTGCCGGCAGCAATTGTATAAGCTACTGACAAGTTTCCGACTAAATAAAATGTTAATTCTGTTTTCGCGGGATTGGGCGGCTGGAGGCGAATGCCCAGTAATTCTAAAAAGGTAATGTAGTTGCGTCTGGAAACTTGATTGAACCGGCTCAGCATTAGGTCGGTTAACCAAGCAAACAGCTCTATTAAAGTAATGCCCGGATCGCTGGGGTTATAATTTGTCCACTCCGGACAGTAGCGAGGTATTCGCAAAATGCACTCTTTCACCAAGTCTTCGTAGTCTCGGTCATCTAGGTCTGACTTGGGGAGTTTGGGCAAAAAATCAAAAACCATAGTCTGGGGAGTGGGCGATCGTCGATGGGGAATGGCTCGGACTGGTGCCCGGATTTTAGATGCGCGGATTTTGGATAGCCAAACCCTTCCACATCAGTCTGTGCGGGGATTCCCTTTGCAGCAAACTTTTCCCAAAACGGGTCAGCTGTTGCGGGGAAGGGTTCCCACTCCGCCTAAGCTAATTCAGGCTCTTGCTGGAGGTAAAACGGAAAAACCAGGTTGCGCTTGTCGAATGTCGTTTGCAGGCTGTATTTAATGGTGATATCCACTCTTCCTTGAGACAGGTTGGGATCGGTGATCACTTCATCTACCAGAATTCGGGGTTCCCACAGCTCTAATGCTTCTTCGACGTTGATCCGCATTAATATGAGCGTTTGACTGTTGATGGGGGCAAAGGCCAACTCCGACAGGCGACACCCAAAGTTGGGCCTGTACACCCGCTCTCCCCACTGGGTCAGCAGAATAATGTAGATGGACTCTCTGATGTTTTGTTCTTCCGGACTGAGGTCAAGGTTTCCCTGCGGGTTGACTTGCAGGGGAAACCGCAGCCCTTGACCCAAGTAGGGCCGGCGCAGTTGCCGCTTTGCTAGATTGACCATGCCAGCTACCTCTCGCTGAGAGACTCTATCAATCTAGCAAAGCTCCTTGGTTCGGACTATTCGACAAAAGTCTAAGTAGCGGTCACGCCCCTCCGCCCCCCCGCACAGCGCTCTGCCCCTCCGCCTCTGGACGAGCGGGCGAAGAGGTGGCTCCGCTATTTTTCAGGAGTTGCTGTTGCGGTTGAGAAATTGCTTGCTGGCGCGTCTGGTCGTCCTGGGTATTTCGATCGAGTTGCTGTTGCAGGTTCGTCAGAGTTTGCCCGACATTCACGGCACCGCTGAGAGTTCCTAAAGGGTTGACTAAAAGTCCACCGCATAAAACGTTACCGCCCACGTTGACTGTCTTCGATACCGGTTGGAGATTGATGCTGCCCTTTGACTGGATGCTGATCTCGCCGGAATCTTCTAAGCAGACAGACTGGCCGCCTTTAGTTTGAATTTCGATGGAGCCGGTGCTGTCATCCAGCCTGATTTTGTGACCTTTACTGGTTTCAATATAAATACCGGCATTACTGGCACCTTTATCGGATTCGACAAATTGCAAAACGTGGCCGGTGCGAGTTTTAAAAGTTCGCAGGCGCACTTTGCCTTTATCCACGCTGTCTTTCTGTATGGCATTGCTGGTTTTTTTTATTGCAATGCCGCTTTTGTCTGTTGCATCTTTTACGGTTGTCGGCGGTTTGTCGTTACCGTTCCACACGCTGCCGATGATATAAGGTCGGTGGATATCCCCATGTTCAAAGGCGACCAATACTTCGTCATTAATTTCCGGCAAGCAGTCAAAGCCCTGGTCCGCACCGGCACCAATACTGACCACCCGCGCCCAGTAACTGCTATGGGCGGTACTGTCGTTTTTTGGGGTGAGGGTGGGAAACTTGACTTTGACTCGCCCCAACCCTTTGCGGTCTTGGTTGTCGGTGACAATGCCCACTAAATGAGTTTGTCCGGGGCCCAGTCGCGGAGCGGGGGATAGGGTTTGCAGCAAGTCGCCACCTCGCAGCCCCCGGACGCTAAATTCGGTTGTGTAAATGCCTTGGTAGTAAAGGTGGCGGGTTTTGGTGAGGTAGTATTTGCCGGTGTAGCGGCCCATGCCTCCTAATTCCACAATTTTTCCCGGACGGATGCGGGGGTCGCTTGGGGCTTCGGCGTCGGCACAGACAAATTCGCCTTCTAATTCGTTAAACAATGCTTGTACCATCACCTCTGCTTCTCTGACAGTGGCGACCGATTTATCGACGACTATCAGTTTGGGTTCGGGAAGGTTGGAACCAAATTTTTGGCTGTAGTCGCTTCCTTTGCCGTTTTCGGTGCCGGTAAGAACTTGGTTAATGGGGGAGGTGCTGACGCTGGATGTCTGTCCCTGTGAGTTATATTTATTCGAGGCAGACGGTTGATTGTCTTTGGTAATGCGGGCAATAATTTGCTCTTATTTTTCGTAATAACAGCCCCGCCACCGCTTTCACTTGTTTAAATGCCGTGACGCAGACGCTAAAAATGGAGACCCAGCTATTTGCTATTTTAAAATTCACAGTATTGAGGGGTGCGAAAGAAAAGCTTGCCATCTAGAAGAAATAATTTCAAGCCAATGCGGGCCGCTCGCTAACGCAGGAATTACATAGGGGTTTTATTTTCATAAAAAACATATTCGTGTTTGTCTCCGCTGGGTTCAAATTTTGCCTTTTTGTTACCCACTTAACCAGCAATTTTTGCCACGATATCTGTATCAGTTATGTTTTGAAAGGAGCAGATGTAACGCCCCCGGTGCAGCCGGTGCGCCACATCGTAGCCGCGAATCACAATCGGGGCTTGGGTGCTGCTGGTGAAGTGCGTTGCCGGTGATTTCTACCTCAATCAGGTAAGCTTTATGGGGGTTTATTCTGATTGCTTGAAATGTGACCCAGTTAAACAACTTTGACTGTCTGAATCATGGAATCGTATTTTCCAGGTTTTGTATCTTGATTTACTGGCACATAGGGATTGTGGCTGACTGGGGTGAACATCCCCGGCAGGCTTTCTTCCACATAAATTTGCAGGATGTCTCTTTTAACATCAGCCAGCAACGTTTCGTCAGATCCCTCAATTTCAACCAGAGGAGTGGAAAGTCGGTGGGTTTAGAAACAGTCATTAAACAACTCTCTTTATAAAATAAAGTAACTAAACTCCAGCATTGGAAAGAACTTTTTGCCATTTGCTGACCCCAGATATAAATCAAATTGTATGATTTTTAAAGCGCTTTGGTTATTTTCTAAAATCTGCCTTTGAAACCCATAAAATTATCTTCGCAATGCTTCAGTAATTAAAAGAAATTAACCAGCTTTATATCTTATGGTTATTTTAAATCAGACGCTAAGGCGTTGATCGAATTACGGCGGCAATTGCCATCGGTAAATTTTCGTTAATTTTGCCGATTGTTTTATTTTAGCTGCCATTTTTAGGTTTGAATAATTACCTGCAGGATTTTTGCTGTAAGTCGAATATGTGGGCTCCGGTGGCGCTGCTGTAAACGCCTGGGGGGAGCCGCAGTGAAGTGCTGATATCGGAAAGCTGTTTTCGTTGTTTTTGCTGTTCAACGGCGTGCTGAATTTCACCGGCTCCCTGTTCTCCAGTGGAAAAAGTTTGGAGAACGGTTGGTTCGCAGGATCCTCAATAACTTTCTCCGATCAATTATTCGATACTTGACCAAGAATCAGGTACATCTGCTGTTGCTGCGCGTTCGGCTTGGCGGTGAATCATTTGTCTGGGGTGTGGCGGTTGACTTCCTAGCAATTCTTCAATGCTTGACCAAGAATCAGGTACATCCCCTATTGCGGCGGATTCGGCTTGGCGCTGAATCATTTGTCCGGCTTTTGGCAGTTTCCTCTCCTGGATATGGGGTTGATTAGTGCTGTAGGTGACGGAGGGGACAGGGGGAGAATAGGAAAAGCCTTGAGCGGCTTGCTCTGAGGGAATTTGGGAAAACTCCGAGAAGGGAGCTTTTGAGAGAAATTATGAGCGCTGAATTAAGGGTTGAACAACGCCTAAAGGTTCGGTGTGATCGAGATTTTCTAAAACGGTAGGTAATTGGGGAGTGGCTCCAGGGGGGGGCCTGGATTTGCGCGACGGTTTGAGGGTAATTCTCCTGTTTCTGTAATTGAGGTGTGTTCACCTCTGGCCTGCTGGCAGACGGGGAAATTCCTATTTCTGTCTGGCTGTCGGATGTATGAATGCCAGTCTCTTGCTTGCCAGAAAATAGGGGAGTGAGTTCGCTTCGCTTACTAATCGATATTGACGGCTGAACCGCCAAGATTGATTCAACTGGCGAAGCTTCTAATTTTTGCATATTAGGAGTATTCGCCTCTGGAACGCTAATTCCTGCTTCATCCTGAGTGACAGAAGTGTTGAATCTTAACAATTCGACATAAAAAAACAGCCCAAAACGTGGTAAGCTTTGGGCTAGAGTC
>CAZJNL010000540.1:0-4436 GCA_964546515.1 uncultured Oscillatoria sp. | reverse complement strand
AGAATCAGGGAAACCCAAATGCGATGTCCCCGAATGCAGGGCTTGCCAAAGCAGATATTCGGAGCGATAGAAATCCGGCATAGCAGGTTTCCCGAACTCATAGCGCTTCTGCTGAGTTCCTGTCTCATGTTACATGAGAATGGGCAGGTATGGTAGAGGCGGTGCTATTTCCCGGGCGGTTGAAACCGCAGCTATACCACAGGCTAAACGCATGGCTGGTGCCAAAACCCGCAAGGCAAGAGTTTCAGAAGTCCGCGAAGGCGGACTACCCAACGGGTACGCCGATCCGCGCGGCTACGTTTGACGATGCTCATTCCATGATGCTGTTGGCGAATCCGTGAAGGGTGACACCCCACATTGGACAGTGCACGCCTGTTATATCCAGATCCAGTCAATTTCGCGGTAATTAATTTTACTATCCCTCTTCCTCTTTCTTCGTTCAACCTTCGGGCGCGTACTTGGCGCGTCCGCAGCTGCGGGCGATCCGTATGCCGTAGGCGCAACGCCATTGCGCTCTACCCTGCGGGCGATCCGCTACCCTTGTCTATAGCGCAAGGCATTCCCGTAGGGTGCCGCGCGTCCTGTGGCGGTTCATTATTAAGGTAAATTAACCAGACGTAATATTACCCCCCCTCTCGACCTGGGTACGGGGGAGAGGCATAGGGTGCTGTAAGATAGCATATCAATGAGCCAACAGTCTCATGACCAACGCCTGGTACTTCTCGGTTCAAGCTGGGGGTAAAGCTAGGCGGTGGAAACCGCAGCTCATCAAACAAAACCCGCTTCGGCTTGGGTTTCAAGAAGTCCAGAAGTCCGCAGCGGCGGTCTTCGTTTGTAAGCCCTTGAATGACCTTCGCCCGGTACTCTTTACCAGGCGAATTCTGAGCGCCAGAGTATATTTATTTTAGCAAAAGCAGGGTGCCGTACTCTCAATAACGCACCCTACTGACTGCTGACTAGCGCCCAATCCCCACATACCGGAAACCGGCAGCTTGCAGCGCCTCCCGATCCAGGTAATTGCGCCCGTCAATCATCACCGCATGACCCATCAACTTCGCCATTTTAGCATAGTCGAGATTGCGGAACTGCGGCCAATCTGTCACCAGCAACAGCGCGTCGCAACCATCAGCAAGCCGCTCAGCATCCGTTTCCACAATCACCCCAGACAGCCCCTGACCGATTCCTGTTTGCGATACAATAGGATCGTAAGCCTTAACCTTCGCTCCCAGGCGATTCAGCTGCTCGATGATGTTGAGTGCCGGTGCGTCGCGCAAATCGTCAGTTTGCGATTTAAAAGTCAGCCCCAACAGCCCAACAGTCTTACCCTTCAAGATTTTAAGCTCGTGCTGCAGCTTTTCAATGGCAATCAACCGCTGGTGTTTGTTAACCTCAACTGCTGATTTCAATAGCTGCGCATTATACCCGTAATCGTCCGCCGTGTGAATTAACGCCGAAACATCTTTCGGGAAGCAAGAACCGCCCCAGCCAATACCCGCTTGCAAGAATTTCGTGCCAATCCGCGAATCCAGACCCATGCCCAAAGCCACCTGCGTCACATCCGCACCCACGCGGTCGCAAATATTGGCAACTTCATTAATAAAACTAATTTTAGTCGCCAAAAACGCATTAGCCGCGTACTTAATCATCTCAGCTGAACTCAAGTCTGTCAGCACCACCGGCACCGGCGGCAAGGCGGAATCTTCCCCAAACTTGCGCTCAATAATAGGAGCGTAAAGTTCCTTCATCATCCCCAGCGCTTTCTTGCTAGTGCTGCCCAGCACAATCCTGTCCGGGTTAAACGTATCGTAAACAGCAGAACCTTCCCGCAAAAACTCCGGATTGCTCACCACATCAAAGTCCGCCCCGATTTTTGCCGCCGCCTCCTCGCCGCTGACACCACCGTTACCCGCCTTGGCTTTTTGGCGTTCCCCAATCCCGTCAAGCACAATCCGCCGCACCCAGTCACCCGAACCAATCGGCACTGTCGATTTATTGACAATCACCTTGTAATCCCCGTCCAAGTGAGCGCCAATCCCCTTAGCGACAGCTTCCACATAGCGGGTGTCACTTTCCCCATTAGGCAGCGCCGGCGTTCCCACCGCGATAAACAAAATGTCCCCGTGAGCCACACCGGCAGCCAAATCCGAAGTAAACTCCAGATTGCCAGCCCCAGCTGCAGACTGCATAATTTCCGACAGCCCGGGTTCGTAAATCGGAGACTGTCCCGACTTCATCAACCGGACTTTTTCTTCATTATTGTCAACGCAGAACACATGGTGGCCCACATGAGCCAAGCAAGCGCCGGTGACTAAGCCAACGTATCCAGTACCAATCACGCAAACACGCATAGCGATGAATCCTCAAAAACAATAAAGCGAATAAAGGGGTAGTTGGGAGAGAGATCCTCATTTCCCATTCCCGGATCAGTGTGAGCATCCCGATTATGTAGGGGCTCCGCATTCGGGCGAATAATCTCTCGGTCAAAACCAGCAATTGATAATCCGAATGCTTCGCCCTCACCAGGGTAGTTTCAAAAACGGGATGCTCCCCGATCAGTGTTGCCGGTTGTTTCTTTATTTGATGCGACCCTTAAAATCATCTACTGTCATTTTTAACCCTTCAAGCAGAGGAACAGTAGGCTCCCAGCCCAGCCAAGTCTTCGCCCGCGTGATATCAGGCTGCCGCTGCCTGGGATCGTCCTGCGGCAGGGGTTTAAATATAATCTCCGCATCTGGATTCACCATATTTTGGATCTTCTCAGCCAGTTCCAAAATAGTGTATTCATCCGGATTGCCCAGATTCACCGGGCCGGTACACTCACTGTTCATCATCCGGATTAACCCTGACACCAAGTCGGAGACATAGCAGAAACTGCGCGTTTGGGAGCCATCCCCATACACCGTCAGAGGGATTCCGCGCAGAGCCTGAACAATAAAATTGCTCACCACCCGACCGTCATTTTCCAGCATTCGGGTGCCGTAAGTGTTGAAAATGCGCACCACCCGAATGTCCACCCCATTTTGCCGGTGATAGTCAAACGCCAGAGTTTCCGCCACGCGCTTGCCCTCGTCGTAGCAGGAGCGAATCCCCGTACAGTTGACACTGCCGCGATAATCTTCATTCTGGGGGTGCACGTCTGGATCGCCATACACCTCCGACGTGGAAGCCAGAAGGAATCGCGCCTTGACCCGCTTGGCCATTCCCAGCATGTTCATCGTTCCCAGCACATTGGTTTTGATAGTCTTGACGGGGTTGTACTGGTAGTGAACTGGCGAAGCGGGGCAAGCCAGATGGTAAATCTGATCCACTTCTAGGCGGAGCGGTTCAGTGATATCGTGGCGGATTAGTTCAAAATTGGGATTGTCTAACCATTGCAGAATGTTACGTTTGTGGCCGGTGTAGAAATTATCCAGACAGATAACTTCCTGCCCATCTGCCATCAGCCGGTCGATGAGATGGGAACCGATAAAACCCGCGCCACCTGTGACCAAAATTCTCATGTTTGCAAGCTATCCACTTTTGGAGAGGGCGAGACTAAAGTACAAAAATTGGCAGTCCACCCACAAGGATGGGGAGAAGGGGAGACTGTATTCGTCCTTCTCACATCTGGCTCAAACGAGAGCGAATCCGCCTTGAACTCGGCACGCCGAATCTATCCTTACTTCTTTAGGCTGCCCAAAAATCCGCCGGAAAATCACACCCAGTAGCAACTTAGCAAAAAAGCGGCTGTCATGGTCAACAGCCGCCGAAAATTTATCAAATCTTTAAATTCCGCAGCGCTCAACGCCTTAAGGGCGATCAACGCCTTACAGCATCAAAGGTTGGGACAGCTTTGGGGAAACAGAGCAGGAAAAAAGCCGGGGCGAGTGCCGGTTGAATCCAACCGCACTTCCGCCACCGCTGCCCAAATTCAGGGGCTAACCCGGATCCAGCTTGAGTACCGCCATGAAAGCCTCTTGCGGCACATCAACCGTGCCGATCGCCTTCAGCCGCTTTTTCCCCTTAGCTTGTTTTTGCAGCAGTTTTTTCTTGCGGCTGATGTCGCCACCGTAACATTTTGCCAGAACATCCTTGCGCAGGGCGGGGATGTGTTCGCTAGCGATCACCCGAGAGCCGATAGAAGCTTGCAGCGGAACCTTAAACTGGTGACGGGGAATCAGTTCCTTGAGCTTTTCCACCAGAGCCCGCCCGACGTGATAGGCTTTGTCGCGGTGGACAATCATAGCCAGAGCGTCAACCGGGTCATTATTGATCATAATATCCAACCTGACCAGGGGATTTTCGCGGTAGCCGATCACATGGTACTCCATGCTGGCGTAGCCCCGCGAGCGGGACTTCATCAGGTCAAAAAAGTCAGTCACCACCTCAGACAGCGGCAATTCATAAATCAGCGCCGTGCGCTCTGGGGTGAGATACTTCATGTCCTTAAACACGCC
>CAZJNL010000539.1:0-4454 GCA_964546515.1 uncultured Oscillatoria sp. | reverse complement strand
AGCTTCTCCAGGAGTGGCTTTTCGGCTTTGTAGTCTCGCGTGCCAATCAGGGTAGTGCCTTTGAAGGCTAGGTGCTCTAGGAAGTGAGCCACGCCGGTTTTGCCATCGGGTTCGTCAGCGCCGCCGACGTCAGCGTAGGTGAGAAAGGAAACCACCGGCGCTGTGTGCCGCTCCAGGACAATGAACTTGATGCCATTGTCGAGGCGGAATTCCGTCACCTGCTGGATAACCCGATCCAGGTAGGGCTGGATGGACTGGGCGATGGTTTGCGGCTGGAGGTTGCGGGCAAAAGTGGGTGCCGGTGCTGTCACCCAGCACAGCAGAACAGCTGCCAGAACTGTAACGGTGAGGCGTGGCCACCCGGGCCTTACAGGTAGCCGGTTGAGACGGCTGGCAGTGCGGGGACGGATTGGGATCATAGAATACAGATTCAAGCGGTGCTTTTTCCAGGATAAAAAATTATAAATGGCCTTGGGTATTTTAAGAATAGCGATCGAGCTTAACGTTTGATTACAGTTTTGGAGATTGCCACTCTAGGCGTAGGACAATAACTCTACAAATTCTAATCGCAACTATTAGTCGATTTCTATGCGAGTGTTTAACCGGCCCCCTCAGTCAGAAGCCCAGACGCGCACCCGCATCTTGAGCTCTGCGCAGCGGCTGTTCGCCCACAAGGGCTACGACGGCACCACCACCCGCGACTTGGCCAGTGCGGCTGGGGTGGCGGAAGGCACCCTATTTCGCCATTTTCCCAGTAAAAAGGCTATTTTGGTGGAGGTGGCGACTCAGGGATGGGTGGAAATTCTCACTGACTTGCTCACGGAACTGAGCGAAATGGGCAGCTATAAGGCGGTGGCGCAGGTGATGCGCCGGCGGATGCTGCACATGCAGCAGAATGCGGACATGATGCGCGTGTGTTTTCTGGAGGCTCAGTTCCACCCGGACTTGCGCGATCGCATTCAGGCGGAAGTGATTGGCAAAATGACGGACGTGGCTGAGGCGTTTTTCCAAACGGCGATGGAGCGCGGCGTTTATCGCCAAATGAACCCCAGGATTGTGGCGCAAGTCTTTCTGGGGATGTTTGCGGTGGCTGGTTTTAGCCACACCACCCTCTTGGAGGAGGACACTTCCCCTAAAGCCATGCTGGAAATGGCAGAAGGACTGGCCGATATTTTCCTGAATGGGGTGTTGAAGAAGGATGGGGGGTGAAGGAGGAAGGACGAGAAGAGTGTGGAGACGCGACATGTCGTAGAGACGCGACATGTCGTAGAGACGCGACATGTCGTAGAGACGCGACATATCGCGTCTCTACAACTTGTTACAGCAAACGGGCTTGCTGAATCCACTTTTCCACTTCCCCGACAGAGGGACAGAGGTCTCGGCGCTGCATGGTGGCTACTTGCAGTCGCAAAATTTGCTGGTGCAATCGCTGCACCGGCATCTGAGCGAGCTGGCTTACAGAGCCAACACCGGCATGCAGCAACAGTCCGCAATATTGGCAGCCGACGCTGGGGATGCGAGCCAGATCCGCCAAAACCACCCATTTATTAATATGCTGTATGTGAATCTGCAAGCGATTGGCCAGCCCCTGCCTAGTCGCTGGGGTGCCGGCTTTTCGGATCAGTTGCCCAGTTGTGGCAATCCCGCACTCCTGCAGTTGGGATTTATCTTGAGGTGTCAGTCCGGGCAGCTGCTCAATTGGCCAGTCGCACGGCCCCATAGGGTTTCGATAAGCTTTCTGACAGTTTACCATAGTTTTTTTTCGATGTCTGCAAGGCGCGAAAATTTAGACTCTAAAATCTAAAATAACTGCAATTTATCTTGAGAGTTAAATGAAAATTCTTAAGAAACTGTGCGGCCTGATATCAAGTTCGAGGCAATGGGTATTGCACAGTATGGCCCGCCGGCCACGCCGCTGCCGTCTGAGGGACAATTAAGCTGTTACGCATATAATTTGCGCGATTGTCGTTTGAGGCGGAGTTTCCCGCGCTCGCTTTTACAGGCGTAACCAGGGTTACAGGACAGGGCGAACAGTGCAAGTTATGTGCAATGGCAGCTGACCTGTGCCCGATGCCCGGTGCCCGATGCCCAGTACTGAATCGCTGTTTTTCTTAAAGCTATCTGGCGCTAACTCCCAATGATGGAAATTCACACCGATTACCAAGGCACCGGCACGAGGCCACCGCCGGCAGCAACTGGCTGTGCTAGTTAACTTCCCTGTCATTCTCTGGTCAGGAAGCCGCCTCTCGCGCAATTATCCGGCTAATCAGTTTCCGTTTCGCGGGGTTCAGTCACTTCCTTTATTTTGCCGGTTTGCCTCTGGAGGATGCCGCAATTCGCCAAGAAGCAGGTCGGCTGGAACTGTTTGTGGATGATGCGCCCCCGAGCTGCGCTCTCTGGCATGGGGAAATGCCGGTGCGCGAGGAAATCGCCCACCTGATTGGGGCTGATGCGGCGTTCCCGATGGCAGAACTGGCGTCGCGGGCGGCAGGTGCCGCTACTATTGCGGTGCGGGCATATGGCTACGCAGCTGCAACAGTCGCGGATTCTCAACCGCCCTGTTGCCCCAGCCAAGTCACCCCAAGGTATTGACTTGGAACTGACAAAAGCGATTGTGTCTTTGCGCCTCCGCCACGATGAGGCCGCTCTCGCACAGTTGCGGCAAGCAGGTGCTGTCACGGTGGAAGGGCACAAAGCTGGGATGGCGTGGACAGGCGAGACGCCTGTCCTACAAGCGGGTGTGCGTGCTGCGATGGAGGCTACTATTAGAGCACACAATATGACCTGTGCCTACCCCAGTATTGTGACGGTGCACGGGGAAGTTTTGCACAGCGAGCAGTATCACCACCGGCTGCAACCGGGAGATTTGCTGCTGGCGGATGTGGGTGCGGAAACGGTGATGGGTTGGGCGTCTGATGTGACTCGCACGCTTGCCGGTTTCTGGCAAGTTTTCCCCGACGAGCGCGGGATATTTACGATCTGGTGCTGGCGGCGCACGATGCTTGCATTGAGAAGGTGCGTGCCGGTGTGGAGTATAAAGATATTCACTTGCTCGCTTGCCAAGTGATTGCGCAGGGATTGGTGGATTTGGGGATTTTGCGAGGGCGGGCTGAAGATTAGGTATAAATGGACGATCGCGCCCTGTTTTTACCTCACGGTATCGGGCATTTAATCGGTTTGGATGTTCACGATATGGAGGATTTTTTGGATTTGGCTGGTTATGAGTAAGGGCGAGTCATTAGCGAGCGTTTTGGCTCGAACTATTTGCGGAT
This sequence comes from uncultured Oscillatoria sp., assembly GCA_964546515.1. Classification (GTDB taxonomy): domain Bacteria; phylum Cyanobacteriota; class Cyanobacteriia; order Cyanobacteriales; family Oscillatoriaceae; genus Oscillatoria. Next base: position 1,182 of record CAZJNL010000539.1, on the reverse strand, counting down.
AAATCGCCAGTTTTGGCGGCAATTATTTAGATAATCATATGGGAGAAATTAAGGATATTTAAAATTCCGGCAATCGGCGGTTAAAATATCAGGAGGTGGTGAATTGGGATAAGTTGGCTAAGTTTGCAGATGTGCGGGGAATTCGGATTGAGGATGATGTTTTGGTGACGGAAGAGGGGAGTGAGGTTTTGACTGCGGCGCTGCCGAATCAGGCGGTGGAGATTGAGCGGCTGGTTGCGGGGAGCCGGTGAAGCTAAAATAGCAGGGTGCGTGACGCCCGGCGTCCCGCCAATAGTTTTTTACAAAAAAAGGCTAATAATTCAGCTAATTTATGCTACAATTCACAGAAAAAAGCGGAGGACAAAAGCATGACCCAGCAGCAAACTGAGCGCACCCCCCGGCGGGGCAGGATATTCCCCGAAGTCACTATCTCTCCAGAAGAGAGAGCCAAACGCCAAGCTGAGGCGGAAGCTTTTCACCGGCGAGGGCGTGCGATTTTTGAGCGAGTCCGCCCGGAGTTAATCGAGAACCACTATAACTGGTTCATCCTGATCGATCCGGAAAGTTGGGAGTATTTCATTGATAAAGATGAAATGGTGGCCTTAAACAAAGCGCGGGAGAAGCACCCCCATGCTATATTTGCCATCTTCCGTATCAATGAAACAGGAGTCTGCGGACGGATATGATGCAAGGTGAGTTTGATGAGAAGGGACAGTTATTTTGTGAGATTGGTTTGATTGCTGCCAGTGGAGAGATATTCCCAGTCAGTGCGCTACTGGATACCGGCTCTACAGAGTGGCTGGCAATTAACGACCAGGATTTAGAGGCTCTTGAGTGGCCTCTATACGGCAGACGGGAGGTGGTGACTGCGATGGGTGAAACCACTCTTAACACCTACTTGGGAAAAGTGGTATTAGATGGAGAGGAGTTTACTATTCCAGTCGTTGCCGGTGCGGCATTCAGGGAAATTCTCATGGGCGTGCCTTGGCTGAGAGTAAAGCGACTGGTGGCGGATTTGCCGGCGGGTGTGCTGACGCTGGGGTAGGGTTGAAGGCGAATCGCACGCAATTTGTCTGCCGGTAGACTTCCTAAACGAGCAATCAGGGATTTGGCTGAATTTGGCTCTTAGAGGTCATTTATAAAGAAAATCTAGATCCCCCCAACGGGCAGTCTCCGTGTCGG
>CAZJNL010000538.1:0-4456 GCA_964546515.1 uncultured Oscillatoria sp. | reverse complement strand
TTGGGGGTGCGTACCCCCCGAACCCCCCTTAAAAAGGGGGGAACTGGATTTTTGATAAGTATGATTGTACTGACGATCGCCCGTTGCGGATGCTGGTAAGAGGGCGCTCTCCCTGTTGTGGGTGCCGGTGAGAGGCGATCGCCTTATTGATGCGATGCCGGACAATCGCCTTATTGAGGCTATTCAGAGGAGATCGCCTTTGGCAATGGTATGAGCGAACAAGGCACAAAAACGAATGGTAGTGCCGGTGCCACCCACGGAAACTGCCCCTGCCCTCATGCCTGTATCATCCTATACCCCCGTGCCCGCCCCCACCCCCGTGCCGGCAGTTGGGGCTGCCGCCAGTTGGGGCTACCGGCTCCCTTGCCGCCCCCCCTGGCCCCCGCCCGACACAAAACTTTACAATAAAACTTCTAGAAACCCCTTGTCAAAGTCAAAATTGTTGTTCTGTGCTAGAGCTATGCCTGAAATAAAAGGGCATTGTCCACGACTCTCTAAATATTTAGTGCCACCCAAAAGCACACAAATGCTTCTGAGAGTAAACTCCTAGTAACCGATTTCCCCAACATCTCTTGGCAAGGCTTGACAAGGCTTGACATCTTTGCTAGACTGGAGGAAATTTAGTAAGGCGACGCCGAGCGCCAACTATGTCCCAGCAAGAGCGGCAACAACTAAGCTTGCGGTTTCACTTAGAACCCTCCTCCCGTGGTAAGAAACGGGAAAAATCCAAACGATTAAAACGCCAAACGGACAGCGCCGATACCACATCGACTCAATTCTCAATCTTCGACCTGTCAATAAGTCAACCATCTGATACGCCAGAGTTTCCAGCTATTCTCAAAACGCTGACTTTGAGAGACAGGTTGAGTTTCTTGTCTCTCACTACCCAGACTGTGAAGTCATCAGAGACATCGGAGCGGGACTCAACTTTAAAAGAAAAGGTTGGCTCGCCTTATTGGAACGAATTTTGTCAGGCGATGTCGGAATGGCTGTCGTTGCCAACAAAGACCGATTATGCCGCTTCGGGTACGCCTATTACGCATGGTTGTCAAAGTGATCCAACTGTGAGATTCTGGTTCTCAACAACCATGTACTTAGCCCAGAGCGAGAGATGCTTGAAGATGTTCTGGCCATCATCCACGTTTTCAGTTGCAGGCTCTCCGGACTCCGCAAGTACAAAAAGAACATTAAAGAAGACCCTGACTTACAGAGTATATCCCAAGGGGGCAACAAAGAAAGTTTGGATGCAGCGGATTCACGCATATCGTCAGGTGTATAACAAGGCCATTGCTTACCTAAACCAGCATCAAGGTTTTCAGTACATCAACACCAAGGGAGAGAAAACTACAGGGAAGAAAGCATTTAGAAGTTTCTGCAAAACTTTGGGGAATGAAATAATCCCTCAGTGGTGCAAAGACTTGGAGATAGCCCACGCGCTAGATAATGCTTTGTTTGAGGCTTATAGTGCATGGTCTAAAACCAAGCGCGGAGAGAAGTTTATCGGGAAAGGCAAACAAAAGAAGCTTAATCCTAATGCGGGAAAGAAAATTGCCAAGTTCCGTTCCATCAGAGACAAGAATAAAACCATCCAGTTTGACCCACTCGACTATAAAGATGGGCACTGGAAGGTGAAGCTCTCCAAAGAGCTAGAAAAAGCGGAGTTTTGGGGTCAAGACTACTGTCTTATAAACTTTGATGGCGCTCCCGAAATGACCTATAACAAAGGTCGTTGGTACGCTAACTTCCCTGTAGATGTTGAAGTTGAAGACCGACCTAAAACCCATAAATTTATCGCCATCCTGGATTGAGAACTTTTATTACGGGATTCGACGGCAATATTTTCACAGAATTTGCCAGCGGAGATTTTGCTAAAATAGCCAGGGCGACCATTTGGATAAATTGCAGTCGGAACACGAGAAATCAAAAGGAGGAAAATTTAAACGGTATCGCTACAAGCTAAAAAAGGCGATGGAACGAGTCCGCACTCGCATAAAAAATCTGCGCTCAGAAGTTCACAAGCAAGTGGCATCCTACTTGGCACGGAATTATGATGTCATATACCTGCCCACATTTGAAAACTCCCAGAGGGTGGCAAAATCCAGACGAAAACTAAAATCTAAATCAGCCCGTGCCATGATGAATTGGGCCTTATATCAATTTTCTCAAACCCTTCAACACCTGTGTAATCGTTACGGTTCCAGGTTAGTCCGAATGACTGAGGAATATACCTCAAAAACCTGTACTTCTTGTGGTCACATACATCACAAGTTGGGGGGGAATAAAATCTTTAAGTGTCCGCATTGTGGATACGAAATCAACCGCGATTTTAACGGCGCTTTGGGCATCATGCTCAAGGCTTTGTGGGATACCACCCTTCTTAGCAGTGTTACTGCTGAGTCTGCTGTACTTGAATTGAGCAGGTATGTCCTGCAATGTTCAGGTTAAAAGTATCAGGCTACACCATGATTTTATTGTTGACACCCCCCCTGACAAATAGGCGTCTGCCTGTAGGGGGGCTAAAGCTTTAGAGGATTCATCTAAGGAGAATCCTATGTCCGCGAATTTACTCAAACTAATCGGCACCGGCAACCTTTGGGCAGTCGCCACGCAAGTAGCCAGCATTGTCAAAATGCAAGCGGAAGACATTGTGTCCCTAGAGTTGTGGGACGTGGGAGTCTGGGTGCAGCGCCGGCACGAAATCGCCAAGGTTGTGAGCTATCGGGAATTGCCATGCTGGATACGCGCCATAGGGCAAGCCATCGCAACCAGCCCCAACTTTGACCACTTGCAGCAGCTGGAATACGCCTTGAAACAAGAATACCAGAAGCGAACAAAAACCTATTCCGACGCCATCAAAAAAGAATTGCAGCGTCGGATAAGGGCGCGGCGCAATCAGCTGGAAGCCGAAACCTACGACCGCCGAAAAATGGAACTGCTGGCAGCGTCATAACACTTTATGTTTCGCCGCTGCCTCTGTCAAGCCGAACTCGACTGGGCGAAAGCAGAGCTTTGGGACCGGCATTACTGGCACTTCCGGCTATTTCCAGATTTGATGCAGTGGCTGCAGCAGGGCTGGGAGTTTCAGCGAGCACACCTCCAATCTCGGGGTGCCGGCTAGCTGCCAAAAAGAGAAATTCAATTATACCACATTTCAGACGCGATTGCAAAGAGAGCCGGTGCCGGTGCCGACAGCCCGACCCAACCCTTGCGGGGACACCCCCACCAACCGGCCAAAAGCATGCCGGCCATCCCCCGCTCTGGGCAAAAGCCGCACAAACCATTCAGAATGATACTGTTGGATGGCAAAAGTATCAGGTATGCAAGCCGAAACCTTCATCAGCATCGACAGTCAACCCATCTCCCTGCGCCAAACCATAGGCCACCTGCGAGCCGCCGGCGAACTGCCGCGATTCGTGCAGACGGTGCTGCGCCAGCACCTCCTCGAACAGCAGCTGCAATCCCGCCCCGACTTGGAACTCGATCCGAGCAGGCTGGAACAGGCGATCGTCAACTTCCGCATGGAGAATCGCCTAGTCACCCAAGAGAGCTTCGATCAGTGGCTGCAAACTCAGCGCCTCACCTACGCTGACTTCCGCAATCAATTTGCCAAAGGCATAAAGATCGCCCAGCTGAAAAACCAGCTGGTTGCGGCCAAAGTCGAGGCATTTTTCACCAAAAACAAAGAACAGCTGGCCACAGTGGTGCTGTCTCGCATCGTCGTCGCCGACGTCAACCTGGGAGAAGAGCTGATGCGGCAACTGATTGACGACCGCCGGCCCTTTGAAAAGCTGGCCAGAGAGCATTCCCTCACCGACGACCGCCTGTTCAACGGTATGATGGGGCGCGTCAGTGTCGGGCAGCTGCCACAACCGATTCGAGAAGCGATTGCCGGCGCTAAACCGGGCGACTTAATCGGGCCGGTGGAATTTGAAAAGCGCTATTGCCTGTTTCGCATAGAGCAGTGGCAGGCCGCTTCCCTAGAAGGGCCACTAAAACGGGAAATCGAAGACCGAATGTTCGATCAGTGGGTGCAAGAGCAGCTGAAAAACAAGAACATCCAGCTGCACCTGGAGTAGGGGCGGGTTTACAGATATGCTTTGTTGACAATAGACATATCGAGTCAACCCGCCCCTACTTCCACGCTTAAAAGGCGCGGGATTCTCTAGCCTTTAAGCTAGATATCCTTTTTTAAAGGTTTCCGGGCGCTTGCCATAGCTGCCTTATAAGCCGTCATTATCCGCAGGCTTTCAACCGGCTCTCCTGAGAGGCTGACTTTCCCCCAGTCCAGGGGCAAGTTTAACTCCAAGGTCGCTCCCCGGATAAGATGAGACTGTTGGCTTATTGATGTGGGGTCTTAATAATGAACCGCATTGACGCCAAGACGTCCACGAAGGAAAAAGAAAGAGGAAGAGAGATAGAAAAATTAATTAACGGGAAATTGACCGGATCTGGATAT
>CAZJNL010000537.1:0-4459 GCA_964546515.1 uncultured Oscillatoria sp. | reverse complement strand
CCCGCAACCGTCTCCCCCCCAACCTCTTGTAGAGACGCGGTTTATCGCGTCTCCCTCCCAAGTTTATTCCCCCGAAACTCTTGTAGAGACGCGAAATTTCGCGTCTCTACATCTAGGGATTCCCAAACCCGTTTCAGACATTATAATGAAATTGCTAGCCAAAACGGCAGAGGAGCGATACCAGAGTGCTTGGGGGATTAAAGCCGATTTAGAGGAGTGCCTGTCACAGCTACAGGAAACCGGCTGGATTTCAGACTTCCCACTGGGCCGGCACGACTGTTCAGAAAAACTGCAAATCCCGCAAAAACTCTACGGCAGAGATCGCGAAATTGAAACCTTACTGGCGGCTTTCGACCGGGTGAGCTTGGGCACAGCAGAGATGATGCTGGTGTCCGGCTATTCCGGCATCGGCAAGTCAGCCCTCGTCCAGGAAATTTACAAACCCATTACCAGGCAGCGCGGCTATTTTATAGCCGGCAAATTTGACCAGTACCAGCGGAATATCCCCTACTCCGCTGTCGTCAGCGCCTTTTCTGCCTTAATCCGGCAACTGCTCACGGAAAGCGAAGCTGAATTGAGCCGGTGGAAAGACAAACTCCTGGCTGCCTTTGGCCAAAACGGGCAAATTATTATTGACGTTATTCCGGAAGTGGAACTGATTGTTGGGCGGCAGCCGGCTGTCCCAGAATTAGGGCCGGCGGAATCGCAAAACCGCTTCAATCTCGTCTTTCAACACTTCATCCGCATCTTTTGCCAAAAAGAGCACCCCTTGGCAATCTTCCTCGACGATTTGCAGTGGGCGGATTCCGTCACCCTCAAACTCATTGAATTGATGATGCGGGATGAAGAACTCGGCTATCTGTTACTGATTGGGGCTTATCGCGACAACGAAGTCAGCCCGACACACCCCACTGTTATTACTATTGAGGGGTTGCGGGAAGAAGGAGTGCCGGTGAGCGAGATTTCCCTAGCGCCCCTGAGCGCCAAACAGATATCCCAACTGATTGCCGAAAGTTTGCACAGCGACTTGGGAACCGTCAAACCCCTCGCCAAACTGGTGCTGGGCAAAACCCAAGGCAACCCCTTCTTTGTGAATCAGTTCCTCAAGACTCTGGCGCAGGAAAAACTGCTCGTGCTGGATGCCGGTGCGAGAAAGTGGCGGTGGGATGTCGCTCAAATCGATGCCACCGGCATTACCGACAATGTGGTAGAGTTGATGGTTGGCAAGTTGAAAAAACTGCCAGAAGCCACCCAGCAAGTTTTGCGCTTAGCCGCTTGCGCCGGCAACAGGTTTGATTTGCGCACCCTTTCTATTATACACGAAAAAACGCCGGCAGAAACCTTTCAAGACATCGCGCCGGCCATTCAAGAAGGGCCGGTTGTCCCGCTTTCCGAACTCTCAGTCACCGAAGGTGCTGACCCGATTAACGCGCCCCTGACTGTACTCAATTATAAATTCTTGCACGACCGGGTGCAGCAAGCTGCCTACGCCCTAATTGACGAAGACGCCAAACGGGCAGTCCACCTCAAAATTGGGCGGCTGCTGCTGCAGAACATCCCCAGAAGTGAGCTGGGGGCGAGACTCTTTGAAGTCGCCGACCACCTGAATTTGGGCCAAGACTTGATAGAAGAACGCGCCGAAAGAGTGGAATTAGCCCGCTTGAATTTAGAAGCAGGTAAAAAAGCCAAAGACGCCACAGCTTACGCCGCCTCCCTGGAATATTTAAAAGCCGGCATCGCTTGCGTGCGCGGGGATTTTTGGGCGGAGGATTACCCGCTGGCTTTGGCCTCCTACAGAGAGCTGGCAGAGGTGGAATATTTAAACGGTAATTTCGAGGAGTCCGAAGCCTTAATCGAGCTGATTTTGCCAAACGTCAAGTCGGACATGGAGAAAGCGGAGATTTACAACCTGCTGCTCGTTCAGTACACCATGAGCGCCCGATACCAAGAGGCCATTGCAACCGGGCGAAAGGCTCTGGATCTGTTGGGCGTTTACTTGCCGGAAAGCAATTTTCAGGAAGCGATCGAAATCGAGATAGCCCGAGGCAAAGAAAATTTAGGTGGCAGAGAAATTGCTTCCCTCATCGACTCGCCTGAAATCACTATTCCAGAAAAGAAGCTGGCTTTACAGTTATTAACAAACATAGACCCTCCGGCCTATTTTGCCAAACAAGAGCTCTACCCGGTTATCGTCTCCAAAGCAGCGAATATTTCCCTGCAATACGGCAATATAGGGGAGTCCGCCAAGGGGTTTGTCACTTACGGGATTGTCCTGGGTTCTATTTTAGGGGATTATCGAGCCGGTTATGAATTTGGCCAGCTGGCGGTGAAGGTGAGCGAAAAGTTCCGCGACTTTACCCAGAAGTGCAGCGCGTGTTTGGTGTTTGCCGGTCACTTGAATCACTGGGTCAAGCATATTAAATACGCGGAGGCGATTTTCAATGACTCCTATCAAGCCGGTTTAGAAGTTGGAGAGTTGCGGCACTCAGGATACGCGCTCGAACATCAATTGCGCTACCTCTTCTATCAAGGGAAAAATCTGGAGTATCTGGCGGCTAATGTTCCCAAATTCTTGCAGTTCAGCGAAAAGACCAAAAACCAGTGGGCTACGGACGGCATGCTCTGCTTTCAAATCGCCCTGTGGAATTTAACCGGCAGGACTTCGGGAAAATTGGATTTCCGCATTGAAGAACTGAGCGATACAGACTATTTGCACAGCTGCCGGTCGCATAACAGTTTTGCTTGGCTGTGCACTTACAATATATTTAAATCCCAGCTCCTCTATCTTTACGGCCAGCTAGATGAGGCCCTCAAACATTCCTTAGAAGCCGAAAAATACATATCTTTTGTTTTAGGGCATTTCCAAAGCTCGGAATATATTTTTCACTCGTCGCTCATCTTGGCCGGTCTTTATTCAGAAACCACTGGAGAGCGGCGACAGCAATACTGGGAGAAATTAGAATCCCATCAAAAGCGGATGAAGATTTGGGCGGAGAGCTGCCCGGAGAATTTCGCGCACAAATATCTGCTGGTGGCGGCGGAAATTGCCCGCATTTCTGGGAAAGGGGAAGAGGCGATGGACTTGTACGATCGCGCCATTCTGTCGGCTCGCGAAAATGAGTTTATCCAGAATGAAGCCTTAGCCAATGAACTGGCGGCTAAGTTCTGGCTGGCGAAAGGCAAACCGGAGTTTGCCCAACTCTACCTGAGGAAGGCGCACTATGGCTACCAACTCTGGGGTGCCAAACGCAAAGTGAAGGATTTGCAAGAAGTTTACCCCCACTTGCTCGACAAAAAGCCGGCGGCGACTGACATGCAAAATGCCCCCATCCCGACGACGATTACCTCGACGGGGCGCAGTGCGAGGGCGCTGGATTTATCGACGGTTATGAAAGCGGCGCAAGCCATTTCTGGGGAGATTATGCTGGACAAGCTGCTGGCCAAATTGATGGAGCTCGCCATCGAGAATGCCGGTGCTCAAAAAGGTTTCCTCATTTTATCACAAAACGGCAAGCTGACAATTGAAGCCGCAGGCGTTGCCGATGGCGAAGTCCAAGTGCTGCAATCCACACCCGTTCTTGTAGAGACGCGATTTATCGCGTCTCAAGCGGAATCCACACCCCCTCTTGTAGAGACGCGATTTATCGCGTCTCAGTCTCAGTCTCAAGCGTCTCAGTCTCAATCTCAGGGATTCATCGCCTCTGGGAATCTCCCCGCTGCGATTATCAATTATGTCGCCCGCACACAGGAAAATGTAGTCTTAAATGACGCCAACCGCGAGGGAATTTTCACCGCAGACCCTTATATTACCGCCAACCAGCCCAAATCCATTTTGTGCGCCCCCATCCTCGACCGAGGCAAACTCACCGGCATCTTTTACCTGGAAAATAACCTGACTGCCGGTGCGTTTACCCCCGCCCGGCTGGAAGTGGTGAAAATTCTGTCTTCGCAAGCAGCGATTTCCATTGAAAACGCCCTCCTCTACCGCACCCTGGAACAAAAAGTAGAGGAGCGCACCGCCCAACTCGCCGATGCCAACCAAGAAATCACCCTGCTCAACGAGCGGCTGAAAGCTGAGAATATGCGGATGGCGGCGGAGCTGGACATCACGCGCCGGTTGCAGCAGATGATTTTGCCCAAAGAAGAAGAACTCCGCGAGATTCCGGAGCTGGATATTGCTGGCTTTATGGAGCCGGCAGACGAGGTGGGCGGCGACTACTACGACGTGCTGCAGCACGACGGGCGCGTTAAAATTGGCATCGGGGATGTTACAGGGCACGGCTTAGAAAGCGGCGTGCTGATGATTATGGTGCAAACCGCAGTGCGCACCCTGATGGAGGTTAACGAAACCGACCCCAGAAAAGTATTGGACGCCGTTAACCGGACAATTTATAATAATGTGCAGCGGATGAATTCCGACAAAAACCTCAGCCTCGCCTTGCTGGACTACAGTGAGGGA
>CAZJNL010000536.1:0-4462 GCA_964546515.1 uncultured Oscillatoria sp. | reverse complement strand
TTAGTTTGTTTAAAGAAGAGCCGGGAAAAGGGGATTTGGGGATTGGGGATTGGCGCTTTCACCGGCAACAGGGAATTACTGCTGTGAAACTGTGCGATGCAATCGCGCAACAGCTACAGTTTTCCGAGCGTGAATCTTCCAGGTGAGATACTTTATCGACTTTTTCTCAACCGGCAGAATACTCACCGGCAGCCACCTCAATAGAAGTTGGTTGAGATCGCCCTCTATTCGGTGTTGCATATTCGTGGGATGATATGTTTGTAGGGGGCAATTGTGCCATTGGTGTAAACTTAATAGCCTGGATCAAGGTGCGGGTTATACAAACAAAGTCCGCCTGCGCGGACTAAGAAAATAGCGTTTAGTGGCGGTTAAAACCGCCCAGTTCAATTTTAGTTGACACCAATGCAATTTGCCCGCCCCCACCCACGGAGACTGCAAGGCATTTCAGGGCATTACAGTTTAATCCCCAAATTGTGCGAGGCCAATTTTCCTATTCTGCTAGAAGAGGTAAAATGACTCAATGTACTGCCCTGAGTAAAATTCAGGTATTTTTTTGGGAAGACTCTGATATGGAACTAGCGATAGTCGCCGACCATAAATTTATCTTCACTATCTTTTTTCTCACCCTCGGACCCGTTAAAATCATCGCACCTTTTGCCAGACTCACCCATGAGGCAACGCCCAAATATCGGAAAGATGTGGCCATTCTGGCAAGCATCATCGCCACAACCGTCGTCTTGCTGGTGGCGCTGTTGGGACACCGACTGGTGGCGAATTATCAGCTCTCCTTGGACGCCCTCCGCCTTGCCGGCGGGTTGGTGCTTCTGCTTTCTGCGCTTTTCAACACTTTTCCCCATCTTCAACCCCCTCTGGAAGTTCCGAAAACCCAGCCAACCGCTCTGCAATTGGCAATTAATCCCATTGTTTCACCGATTGTTATTCCTCCTGTCGGAGTCGCCGCTATCCTGATTTTCACGACGCTGTTTCAAGAAAATTTGGGTATGCAATTGTCGATTTTTGTCAGCCTGCTGATCGTAATGGGTTTCGATTTTTTAGCTATGCTATTCGCCGACAAAATTATAAAATTACCAGGACTGATGCAAGTTCTGACCCTGACCAATGTAGTCCTGACTTTTGTCCAGGTTGCTTTGGCGATACAAGTTATTTTGATTGTCCTTAAAAGTCTGGGGATTGCGCGATAAAAGGTTAATTAGTACCTTGCCCGCTCTTGAGGTGGTGCGAAGCAGGCACCCCTATTGAGCGTGTTGATGGCGGCTTTGCCGGTGGTTGTTGAGAGCAGTTGTGAAAATTATCAGGGTTTGAAAGTGCTTATGTCCCTGACGGCAATCCAGTCTATTACGTTTTTATATATGAGGCGTCTAGCCCGACATCTACCTGTCAGGGAAATATTGAAATTTTACACCAAACTCCAGAAAAAAATTTGCCAATCTTGGAACACCGGCTGGATGAACAGCCACCGGCACTCGAAGGCTATGGGCGGCGGGTGCAACGCTTAAAAAATCGATACAGCCGGAGATGATATCAATTGCTCTCGTAACGAGCCAGATGAGATCGGGCGGCTTGCCGGTGCTGCTCCACTAGCGCCGGTGGGGAGATCCCTGTGGCGCTGTCTTTCGCCCCTGCCGCGGGGGCGCTGCGTCGGGGCGTTCGCCCTCCACAAACTGCATGCCCCATGTCCCATGCCCAAGGGGGAACCGTGAGCTGTCTCGCTACCAGCAACAGCTGTCAGTGGTTGACCGGCGGGTGGTGGCGCTGCAGATTGTTCAAGCTAAGCTGAAAAACAGCCGGATTTTGCTGCGCCGACTGCAGGTGCGCCGCCCGTCGGAGAGTATTGCCGCTGTGCTGGAAAGTTTGAATTATCTGGCGGAACAAGCGGCGGAAGCAGACTGTTTGCAGCCTTTGATGGGGTTTGAAGGTGCCGGTGCGGCTAAGTATTTCTGCGCACTCGGTGTTCGAGTGCGTGCTGACCGGGCGCAAGTATGAGGAGCTGCTGAGAAGGCTGAAGCGAAGGGTGAAGCTGGAGCCGGATAGCCTGCGGTTCTATCCGCTGTCGCGGCAAACCTTGGGACAGGTGGAGACTTGGGGGATTTGTTTCAGCGTTTTTTGCCTGCTGATTCCTTGCATTTTGCGGTGAAGGTTCTCCCCCTCCTCGCCAAGTAAGTTTTTCAAACAAGTAAAGCAAGTTTTGTATAAAAAAATTATAATTTTTCTGTTCTGGATAAGATATTTGTATTTGCCTGCCCGTCAATTTTATCTTATAAAAATATTTAGTCGTTCCAGTGGAATCCATGAATATCGCGCAAAAAATAGTAGCCGTCTGTACATTGCTTGTTTTAACGGTGTTTGTATCGCTAGGCCATCCCTCATCAGCCTTGGCCAATCCTTTCAATCAAGGTGCGCAAAGCTTTGGGATTGAAAAAATCTCCAATGTTTCCTCGGCTGAGCGAGATATAAAGCGGCTGTCAACTGGAGATAAAAAAAGCAACAAAACTTGCCGCAATATTGATGGACGAACGGTTTGCTGGCAGGACGATTAAAACAGATTTATAGGGGCGCGTCCCCCTCGCGGGGGACTCTAATTGAAGGCCAGACAACTCTGATTTTGTAGAAAATTTACCCGACAATGCTTTCATTGCATAGATTCCAATTCGCTCAAATCCTCCTGGCCGAAGCTACCTGTCGCGCTGTTGGGCCGGGATAAATTGCGGCCATAGTTACTTTAATGGTAGGACTTTTAGGCTTTGCTGCTGTGACTGTCGTACCGGCAATTACGATTGCAATACCTGCCATCGTAGTTCAAATTATCACCGGCGCTTCACTCACTGTTATAGCAGCGACAATTCCCTTAGATGGGGTTCTGGATCTAGCCGTTGTGGCGGCTATAGTCGCGGGGATTAAAGAGATTTTAGGATGCGGGTAATTTCAGATTAGCGCAGCGGGCACTGTGTCCCAACTCGCTGGGTACTTCAATAGAATGGAAAGGGTGCAATCATGGGCATGGAAAGAACTCAAAGAGGTTGAATTCGGTGACGCCCGACGGTCGAGACGCGCTGTTAAATTGCTTGATGCTCTGGCCGCACAGCCCGCAGAAAGCGTTCCTACCGCTTGCCGTACCTGGGCGGCAACTAAAGCGGCCTATCGATTTTGGAGTTCAGAGCGCATCAAACCAGATGCCATCCGTGCGGCTCACCAAAAAAGCACCATAGAACGCATCCAGCAACACCAGGTGATTTTAGCAATACAAGACACGACGACTCTGGATTTCACTCACCATCCGAGTAAACGGGGAATGGGGCGGATTGACCATCCAGCTTGTTTGGGGCTAAAAGTACATTCCGTATTGGCTGCCTGCACACAGGGGGTGCCCTTGGGAGTGTTGCATCAGGAAGTGTGGGCGCGTGACCCGCATCAGACAGGTTTGAGAAATAGTCGCCGCCAACGAGAAACCAAAGATAAAGAGAGTCAGCGCTGGCTCACCGCAATGGAAGCCACAGAGTCCAGCACACCCGACGGTATAAAGGTGGTTCCCGTCGCCGATAGGGAAGCTGACATCTATGACCTTTTTGCTATGCCCCGCCCACCGGGGTCGGATTTACTGATTCGGGCCACGCACAATCGTCGCGTTAATCACGAAGCTCTCTATCTGCATTAAGCAATTAAGATGACGCCCCCGTGTGGCTACCTGACAATAAAAGTGCCGCGTGGCGATTCTAGGCCCGCACGGATTGCCACACTGACAATCAGGTATGCCACACTATAACTGATACCACCGCGCCATCATCTCAAACGAAGCCAACTGCAACCCGTCACTATCTCTGTGGTATTAGCACTTGAGGTGAATCAACCTTCGGGGGAAACACCCATCAGCTGGTTGTTGTTGACCACTCTAACTGTCGGGGGCTTTGATGACGCTGTTAGATGCCTGCACTGGTACAGTTATCGATGGCTGATTGAACGCTCTCATTATGTACTCAAAAGTGGTTGTCGCTTGGAGAAACTGCAATTAGAAACAGCAGACCGCATCGAGAGGGCTTTAGCCACTTACTCTATTGTGGCCTGGCGCTTATTATGGCTGACCTGTGAAGCGCGTCGCCAGCAGTCATGCCCTTTGCGATACAGTTCTTGAAGCTCACGAGTGGCAGGCCCTTTACTGTACGATTCACAAGACCCCGATTCCTCCTTTGAGCCCACCATTACTATCGGACGCTGTGCGTTGGATTGCCCAACTGGGTGGTTTTTTGGGCCGCAAGCATGATGGAGAGCCGGGGGTGAAGACAATTTGGTGTGGGTGGCGGCGACTCCAAGACATCGCTGCCACCTGGTTACTACTCCATCCCAATTCCCCAGAGTCAGTCGATTCTCCGAGTTGTGGGTAATGATGAGGCGCTTCGGGGAGGGGGAGTTTGAGAGGGTTTTCGCTCTCGTGGAAAAAGTTTCAATC
>CAZJNL010000535.1:0-4468 GCA_964546515.1 uncultured Oscillatoria sp. | reverse complement strand
GGCCCGGGTCAGCCGGGACAGGCGCGTGGACAGGCGAGAGGACAGGCGAGAGGACAGGCAAGATGCCTGTCCTACGGGGGGGTGGGGGGGTGCGACGCCATGTGAAACCCGCTCTAATAAGCTGTTACGATTTTAATCTGCTTATTACATAACGTCGGCGGAGCCGAAAGAACCTCGTTCACAGGCTCCGCCTGTGAACGAGGTTCTGGGTGCCAGAAACTCGGTTTCTCCAAGAAACCGGGGTTTTCCGCTTTTAATATCAATCGCTCTTTTTGCCTTTGAGCAGATAAGTGAGCATATCCCCTTTGCCTTTAACGTGGATGACACCCCGCTGCTCACATATATACTTCTCCCGCAATAGTTCGGAAGTGGCAGCTGTCACCTGAATAGCCCCTGGAATGCCGTGAGATTCCATGCGGCTGGCGGTATTCACAGCATCGCCCCACAAGTCGTAGATAAACTTTTTCAGACCGATGACACCGGCAACCACCGGCCCTGAATTAATGCCGGTGCGGATGCTAACGTTGCAGCCGTTTTCTGCACAAAAGCTGGCGATTTCCCGGTGCATGTCGAGCGCCATATCCGCAACCGCCTCGGCGTGGTTTTGACGCTGCACCGGCAAGCCGCCCACCACCATATAGGCGTCCCCAATGGTCTTAATCTTCTCCAAACCGTGCTTTTCTGCCAGCCGGTCAAACCGGGAGAATATCTGATTGAGCAACTCCACCAATTCTCTGGCAGAAATGCTGGCAGAAAGCTCGGTAAAGCCAACGATATCGGCAAATAAAACTGTAACTTCCTCAAAGCTGTCGGCAATGGAGCCTTGGTCGAGCTTCAGGCGATCCGCAATTGGCTCTGGCAAAATATTCAGCAACAGCCGTTCTGACCTTTCCCGCTCAGCCCGCAGGACTTCCGCCGCCCGCTTCGACTCAGTGATATCTCTCCCCGCGCCGGTGAACCCAATGGCATTTCCCTTGTGATCCCGCAGCGGCACGCCCGTAAATTGGTAGTCCAGCAAAACGCCATCCTTAGCAATCAACTTCGCCTCAGCCCACCGAGAAGATTCCCTTGGATGTGACACAGCTTCTTGAATCTGCTGGGCAATATTTTCTCGGTTGCCTTCCGCAAAGAAATCAAAAGCCAACCGGCCTTTTAGCTGAGCGGGCGACAGTCCCGTAACCCGCTCCATCTGTTTGTTCCATTTTACCAGCCTGAGATTAAAATCAAACACGAAAATAATATCCAGCTGCGCCTCAAAAATGCTCTCCTGTTCTTCCAGCGCCCGCGCCAGCGTTTCTTGCGCCTGACGGAGCTCTGTGATATCGCTGGTAACAGTAAGTATGCACTCTTTCCCGCCCAAGTAGATGATCTCAGCGGACAGCAGCCCCTCAATAACCTCCCCAGACTTCTTGCGGAACTGGACTTCCAGATTGCGAACTGTCCCCTCCTCTCCCAACAGCTGCACCAGTAGGGTGCGGTCTGACTGACGCACCCACAGATTCATCTCCTGGGTGGTGCGAGCGATAACTTCTTGCCGGCTGTACCCAGTAATGCTCTCAAATCCATCACTTACATCAATCAGGAGTCCCTCTGCCATCGTGGTGATAGTGATAGCGTCGGGACTTTGGCGAAAGGCTTTGGAAAACTTCTCCTCTGACTCGCGCAGCGCCTCTTCTGCTTGCTTGCGCTCAGTAATATCTCGCAAGGCGATCACCCGGACCTGCTTGTCTTCATAGGGGATGACCTTGGCTTGAATCTCAATCGGAAACGTCGCTCCGTCCTTTCTCAACCCGACCGATTCATAAGGATTTTCACTGTTTGAAAGCAGTTTTTGAGAGACAAACAACCGGTTGGCCGCTACAATATAATCCGCCATATTCGTGCCAGTTATGTCGCCGCCCTCACATCCAAACATGCGGGCGAAGGCTTGGTTCCAGTCCAAAATTTTGCCTTCTTCATGCACCACAATCCCTTCAAACGTAGCCTCCGACAGTTGGCGGAACCGAGCCTCGCTCTCGCCTAATTGCGCCGTGCGCTCCTTGACTCTCATCTCCAGCTCTTGATTGGCCATTTGCAGTGCCTCCTGCGCCCGGTTGCGCTCTTGGTGAAGTGAGATCGCCGCTGCAGCCGCCCGCAGGAGGTTCACTTCCGAAACTTCCCACAGTCGCTCCTCCTTGCAGTTGTCGAAGCCGATAAACCCAAAAAATTCGCCGTCAACTATCAGGGGTAAAATCAGAATGGAAAGAAGATCCGGCAGCTGTAAAATCTGGCGCTCGACAGGAGGAAATTCACTAACCGTGCCGGCAATATCTTGCCCGCTCGCTAACGTTTCATACCAGCGAGGCAACAACTCCTCTAACGGGAAATTTTGCAATATTGGATTGTCTATTTCAGGTGGCACGCCTGGGGCGCACCACTCGGCACGCTGGCTCGCCAGCAACCGCCCCCCTTCCCCTCGGTGGTTTTCAAGGAAGTAAACGCGGCTAGCGCCGGAAGCTTCTCCCAAGGGTTCCAGGATTTCTGCAAAGCAATTGCCGTCCTCCTTACAAGCTAGCAACCGGCGCTGAACTTCCACCAGCGCCGCTAAATAGCGTCTCTCTTTGTGCAGTTCATCCTCGGCTCGCTTGCGCTCACTAATATCGCTGCCAATGCAGAGAATGCCGGTCAGGTTTCCCTGTGCGTCTCGCAAGGGTTTTGTCGTCCAAGCCACCCAGACTGGCTCGCCATTGCGGCGGATATTTTCAAATTCTCTGCGCGTATACTCCTCCGGGGATTGGAGGAGCTTTCTGACGATTCTTTGCTGGTCAGATCCAGAGGCATCTGTTGGGGCGACAATTGTCCCGATGACGCTAGCCCCCAGGATTTCATCCGAGGCGTAATCGAAGAAGCTTTGAGCGAATTCGTTGAAAAAAGTAATATTCCCCTCAGTGTCGAGGCGCATAATAATGCTGTTGGCATTCTCCACCAGTTGCCGGTATTTCGTTTCGTTCAGTCGCAGCGACTCTTGCGCCCGCACTAGATCCAGCACATTCTCCTGCAAGTCGGCATAAATAAGCCGCAATTGCCGAGTCATCTGGTTGAAAGTTTCCGCCAGCACCCCCAGCTCATCTTCCCGCTCCACCGGCACGGTTTGGTTCCAATCCCCCTGCGACAGGGCAATCGCTGCTGCATTCAGCCGGAGAATCGGCTGGACAATCCAGCGAGAGGTGAGCAGCCCCAGCAAGATTGCCACCAGCAGCGCTGCCGCGCACAGCATAATAGTAGAGCGGGTGCTGGCTTCTATATCCTTCATAAAATCCGCCTCTGGGATTACCACCACAATCAGCCAGTCTGGGAGTGTTTGGAGTTGGGGATTGGGGGTGCCGGGATTGGGGGATTGGGGGATTTTGTTGCTCGTTTGCCTGAGTGGCGTTACCTGCACGAATTGCCGCTTGTCGTCAATCAGGAAGGTTGTAGAAATGTGGCAAGGCGCTTGACAAACGCTTTCTATTTTGCTATAATTATTTGTCAGTTTTTCTAAGTGCTGCGCTGTGGCGCGAATCAAAATATCGCTGCTCTCGGAAGCCTTGATTCGCTGGGTTACGCCATCGCGAGTGGTGAATAGCTGCTCAGGACTGGAAGCGGCGACGAGCAGTCCGGAGCGCTCTATAATAAAAGTCTGGCCCGACTCACCGATTTTCAAGCCGCGCAGGAATTCACCGATTTGTGAGAGGACGAGATCGGCGATCAGTACGCCGCGCCGAGTGCCGGTTTTGTCGGAGAAGGGCAAACCGGCAGTGATAGTCAGCTTTTGCTCGGCAAAAACTGGATAAATTTCACTCCATACCGGCTTGCCGGCAGCTGCAGCGGCAATATACCAAGGTCGCTTGCGAGGATCGTAGTTTCGGTTGATATTTACCAACTTGGTTCGATTGCCTTTGCTGTCGGTGGCATAGACATATCCATTGCCGCCGGTGGAGGAATCAGTGACAAGAATCCGCAAGCTGCCACCATGCAAACGCTCTACTCCGATGTACTCCCCTTTTTCCGTACCCAGGGAAATGTAACTGACTGAATCGAATAACTGGATCTGCTGCCAGAAGTGGCTCTCCCAGCCGCGCAAGCTCTCCACATTCAACTGACCGAGACGAATGGCGGAAGCGTTGATTTCATTGACCAGATGGGGGGTTGCCAAAAACGACTGCAGCTGCAGCTGGATGCGGGCGGTAATTTCAGAGCGCAGATCCCTGGCGACATCGTTGACGGCTTTCTGCCCGTTGTGCAAGCACAGCCACCCCACGAGCCCTACTGCCCCGCATGTCTGAATGACGAAGGGCACCACGAGGACGAGGCGCAGGGGAACTTTTCTCAAAGGCTTTAAAATCTGGCGGGTCAGAGTTCTCAATATCATGTCAAGTCCGGTTGCATCGATTCTATAGCAGTTCTAAATGATTTGTGAAATTCTCTCTCTTTTCTTTCCTTGGCGAAC
>CAZJNL010000534.1:0-4470 GCA_964546515.1 uncultured Oscillatoria sp. | reverse complement strand
GGTGACTTGGTATAAGTTGAGAATGACATCACCGACATTCCACTGCGTAGATTCCTGCGGCATGGCACACCCCGCCCCCTCACATGATATAATGATGGTTTAATGTTACCAGTTTCCGGGGGTGCCGGTGGGAATGAGGAGGGCTAAAGCCCAACTACGAACCTTAGCCCAACTACGAACGGGGATGAGGGTACGGGAGAGACATCGTATCGCGATTAACCGGAATTTGTTTCATTTTTGTCATGTAAATGCCCGCATTCAAAGGGTTTTAACATATTAAGCGTTTATGAATTACGTTTAATCAATTTACTTACAATCCTGTGGGGTCAAGAGCGGGACCGGCAATTGGGAGGCAGCAGGCGGGTGGGAGGAGCTGTGGGGGGTGGCCAGGATGCCGGGGAGAGGAAGGATCTCCGGAGGGGGAGCGAATGCCGGTGGGGTTAAATAGGCATAATATCTTTGCCGGCAGGGATTGGCGCGCAGGCTGTTAATTGCGGTTAAGGATATAATATTAAGCGCAATTTCAATGGCCGGGAGGGAGTTGCCGGTATTCTGAAACCCAAGTCTTGCGGGGAAAGCCTGATGCTCCGCGATTTCCCATCGCCAAAAGTTATTTGCCGCCGGGATATAGCGGTTCTCAGTTAGATAAACTATGGCCCAGAAACCCGATTTCTTTAAGAAACCGGGTTTCTCAGTACCTCACTAATATGAGAGCGGCTATAAATGACAATTTCCTGACGCAGTTAGGCAACATTTCAACCTCATAAATTAACTGCCAAACACTCCCCCCTCCCCTCTCGCCATCGCTGACAACTGCCGGCGCACCCCCTCTGGGCGCAGCCAACCGTAGCCGGCGCATCCGAGGGTGTGGAGCAATCCTTGAAACTCCTCCTCACTCCAACTGGGGGAAACAATCGAGGGCATAACCGGCACAGCATCCCCACCGTGCTCCGCGACAAACTCAGGCTTGTGACGGCGCAAGAATGCCTCAAGTAATGGTCTAACCCCCTCATCCCAATCTGCAGGATGCCGGTGTTCAAGTTCCCAGTCCAAAACCCAAAGCTTCAGAGTATTGTCCCCACTCCCCGACAGGGCAATTGAGCCATCCCCACTGAGAATCACTGAGTTCACCGAGTCTGCATGTCCCTCAAAAGTGCGCAAAATACGCCCCGTGGCCACATGCCAAAGTTGGACAGTGCGGTCATCACTTCCCGACAGGGCGATCGAGCCATCCCCACTCAGACACACTGAATTCACCACACCGGCATCTCTCTCAAAAGTGCGCAAACACCGCCCCGTTGCCACTTCCCACAGTTTCAGGGTATTGTCATAACTTCCCGACAGAGCAACTGTGCCATCCCCACTCAGACACACTGAAAGCACCCAGCCGGTATGTCCCTCAAAAGTGCGCAAACACCGCCCCGCTGTCACATCCCACAGCTTGAGAGTTTTGTCCCGACTCCCCGACAGAGCGAGCGTGCCATCCCCACTCAGACATACTGAAAACACCGAGTCTGCATGTCCCTCAAAAGTGCGCAAAAGACTCCCCGTTGCAGCATCCCACAGTTTCAGGGTTGCGTCCCCACTCCCAGACAGAGCCAGCGTACCATCCCCACTCAGACACACAGAAGACACATAGCCGGTATGTCCCTTAAAAGTGCGCAAACACCGCCCAGCTGCCACATCCCACAGTTTCAGGGATTTGTCCCTGCTTCCCGACAGGGCGAGTGTGGCATCCTGACTCAGACACACAGAATACACCGGCTCTGCATGTTCCTCAAAAGTGCGCAAAAGACGCCCCGATGCCAGATCCCACAGTTTCAGGGTGCTATCCCTGCTTCCCGACAGGACAATAGAGCCATCCGAACTCAAACATGCCGAGTACACCTCATCTGTATGTCCCGCCAATGCAGCACTTTCCCAACCCCCCATAAATGCTTTGCGGGGTAAGTGGATATAGAGACTCGCCCAAGCTTTTACCGCTTCAGAGCGGCGACTGTATCCCGGTTGCGCTCGCGCCGTTCGCAGATGTCCCGCCGCCGCCGCCCAGTCGCCCTGTCCCGCCGCCGCTTGTGCCAGTGCCATTTCCCGCTCATAAGTCTGGCACAGTTCCAGAACTGTCTCCGTCGCCAGCACCCGCGACACCACAAGCGGTGCGGCACAGACAGCTATCGGGCCAATTTGCCACAGTTTCAGGGTACTGTCATCACTCCCCGACAGGGCAAATCTGCCATCCGGGCTCAGACAAACTGAGCGCACCCATTCTGTATGTCCCTCAAAAGTGCGCAAAAGACGCCCCCCTGTCACATCCCACAGTTTGAAGGTGTTATCCCAACTCCCTGACAGGGCGATTGTGCCATCCCGGTTCAGATAGACTGAAGTCACCACGCTTGCATGTCCCTCAAAAGTGCGCAAAAGACGCCCCGTTGAAACTTCCCACAGCTTGAGGGTGTCATCCTCACTCCCCGACAGAGCCAATCTGGCATCCGCACTCAGACACACGGAGCGCACCGAGTGCGTGTGTCCGTTAAAAGTGCGCAAAAGACGCCCCGTTGACACTTCCCAGAGTTTGAGAGTTTTGTCAGAACTCCCCGACAGGGCGAGAGAGCCATCCCCACTCAGACACACCGAGCGCACACAGTCTGCATGTCCCTCAAAAGTGCGCAAAAGACGCCCCGCTGACACTTCCCAGAGTTTGAGAGTTTTGTCCTCACTTCCCGACAGAGCCAATTTGGCATCCGCACTCAGACACACGCAGCGCACCGAGTGCGTGTGTCCGTTAAAAGTGCGCAAAAGACGCCCCGCTGACACTTCCCAGAGTTTGAGAGTTTTGTCAGCACTTCCCGACAGGGCGAGGGAGCCATCCCCACTCAGACACACCGAGCGCACACAGTCTGCATGTCCCTCAAAAGTGCGCAAAAGACGCCCCGCTGACACTTCCCAGAGTTTGAGAGTTTTGTCCCAACTCCCCGACAGAGCAAATCTGGCATCGGCACTCAGACAGACGGAGCGCACCGAGTGCGTGTGTCCTTTAAAGGTGCGCAAAAGACGCTTTGAGTTAGGCAGTCTCTCTCTTGCTAGTTTGAGCGCCGCCCGCACAGGCGAAGTATTCGGTGAGTCACCTTTGACTGCAACCGAAGCATCGTCGCCCTGATGCTTTGCTCCCGCTTCTTCTCCTGGAATGACTTCCAAAGTCTCGATAGCAGCCTCGCAATCATCGCGCTCTAAATGCAGCAAACCCAGGAGATAGCAAGCCATCCAATTTCCAGCGTGTGACTGGCGCACCTGCTCCATTTGTTTAACGGGGGTATCATCTTTTATCCTGCCCAATCGCCATAAAATCAAACCCCGGTTGTAAGTTGATTCCAGATGTTGCGGCTGCATTTGCAGCGCCTTCTCCCACAGGTGCAGCGCCTCTTCCGGCTTTCCCAAGTCCACTAGCGAGACAGCGCGGTTATTGAGGCTGTCGGCTATATCCTCACCGGCTCTCGGTTGCTTGCGCGGATAAGGTTCCCGCGTCAGTTGCTCGTAACTGCCTTGCAATTCCTTTGCCAGTACCAGCATATTGCGGTGGCGCTCCTGGGGGTTTTTCCGAAAGCAGCGCTGCAGCAGCGCCACCACCGACTTTGGCATCTGGGGCAAATTGGGGTTTTGTGGCTGACTGCGCAGATATTCATCGAGCAGCTCAGTTGCAGCACCGCCATATTTCCAGATTCGTTCCCCACAGAACATCTCCAGCACAGACAGCCCCCAACTCCACATATCGCAGCGCCGCGTCAGGATTTCCCCGCTCGCTTGTTCCAGGGAGCAATAGGCGGGAGTCATCCCCCCATACGTCGCTACCAGCGTACCCCATCCCTCGGAACATCCTTTAAAAATGGGGGAATTTAGCACCGGATCGAGAACCAAATTCGGGGGATCTTGCATAGCGGCGACAATCTTTCCTTTCGCCAGCCCAAAATCCGTCACCTTCACCACGCCATCAGGCGTCATCATCACATTGGCAGGCTTGACATCCTGGTGAATCAGCCCCTTTTCGTGAGCGTAATGCAGCCCCCAGGCAAATTGAATCGCAATATCTAGGATGCGTTTCAAACTGGCACGCTCCCCACCGGCATATAGCCGCCTGTCATAAATCCAATCCGCTAAACTCCCCCCCGCTACATATTCCGCAAACACCAGGGGATTGCCATCAATCCGCCGCACATAGTAACAGCTTACCGTGTGAGGGTGCAGCCCCAAATTCACCCAAGTTTCCGCCTCCCGCTCAAAGTTCTCCACACCCCCCGCCGCCGCCACAATTGCCGATCGGGGTATTTTCACCGCCAGGTCGATATTCCACCCCAAGTGCCGCACTTTGTAAACTTTGCCAAACCCACCCTCTCCCAGAGAGCCGATGACTTGGTATAAATTGAGGATGACATCACCGACATTCCACTGCGTAGATTCCTGCGGCATGGCACACCCCGC